>JAUSPW010000054.1 GCA_030652635.1 Pseudohongiella sp.
TCATCATCCTGCAGGAGAGTCACACTGCTGCCGGAACCTGCCGTCCATACACTACCGTCCACACTGTACTGCCAGGATGCCGAAGACTCCAAGCCAGCAATCTTGATGGTTCCGTCATTGGTAATGCTGTCAGAGCCATAGTTTGTGTCATTTGCCAACGAAGCGGTCAGGGTCTCAGGTGATGTGGTGTCCAGATTGATCGAGGCAGAGTTATTCTTTGTACTGATATTGCCTGCAACATCGATCTGGCGAATGTATACAATCGTGCTCCCCTCCTCACTCACGTTGAAGGTAGCGGAGCCGGTTGCTGACTCATTGAGGGTGGCATCCTGCCAGGTTTGTCTGTTATCAACGCTGAACTGAAGCGTTCCACCCGCTTCAACACCACTCGCCACCATCATCAAACCATTGTTGGTCACTCTGTCAGTGCTTGATGCGCCAGTATCATTAACAAGAGACAGCATCAAAAAGCCTGACGGCACTGTCGTATCCAATGTAAAACTTAAACTTGCAGCGTCAGAGGTATTGCCTGCCACGTCCGTTTGACGCACACGCAGGTCGTAGTTTGCACTACCACTGACAGAGAAGGACGAACCCGAACCAGTTGTCCAATCGGAGCCGGCATTGAGGCTGTATTGCCAGCTGGCATTTTCTTCGATGCCCGTGACACTGATCAGACCATCTTTGGTGATGCGATCTGTGCTCGATGATCCGGTATCATTAAACACAATGCCGGGTGCAGCAGCTTTTGTGTCCAGAACAAAGCCGAACGACGCGCTGTCAGACGTATTACCAGCGAGGTCCGTCTGCCGAACGTATACAACGTTATCGCCTTCATCGACCACTGAGAAGCTGCTACCGCTACCATCTGTCCAGTGGCTGCCGTCGAGGCTGTACTGCCAGGTGGCGTCAGACTCAAGGCCTGCCACATTGATGGTGCCACTGCTGGTGATGTTGTCGGAACCATTATTGCTGTCATAGGCCAGCGAAAGTCCCGGGCCTTCTGGCGCGGTCGTATCGAGTGCAAAACTTAACTCTGACAACTTGGCTTGCTGGTTACCTGCGATGTCTGTCTGTCGCACAAGCACGGTTTTCTGACCGTCATCGCCACCCACTTCCAACGTGTTTCCACTACCAAATGCCCAATCGGACATATCGGAAGTGCGGTACTCCCATGTTGCGCCAGACTCAAGATTGTCGACCAACACGGTGCGATCGTTGGTGATATACGTTGATGACCCGAGCTGGACCGGGCTTTCAAGCGTCAATTCAACTGACAATGGTGCTGTGGCATCCAGAGTGAACAACAGACTTGCCGTTGCAGACGTATTGCCTGCGACATCCATCTGACGAACTTCGATGGTTTTGCTACCGTCGGTCTCGACACTGACGCTGCTACCACTGCCATCAACCCAGGTGCTACCGTCCAGTCGGTATTGCCAAACCGCATCCAGCTCCAGCCCATCAATATTGACAGTGCCGTTGCTGGTAATTCGGTCGGCCCCGGCGTTCGTGTCGTCAGCGAGTGACAACACTGGTTCAGCAGGTGCTTTGGTATCCAGTGTGAAGCCAATCAACCCGGATTCTGAGACATTACCAGCGACATCGATCTGCCGGACATGCAGATCATAACTACCATCTTCCTGAACACTCAGGCTGCTACCGCTGCCTTGAGACCATGTGCTGCCATCGAAGCTGTATTGCCACGTGGCGTCGGACTCCAAACCACTGATGTTGATAGTGGCACTGCTGGAAATGTTGTCGGAGGCCAGATTGGAATCTACGTTCAAGGACAACGTTGGCGTTATCGCTTCAGTGTCAAGTGTGAAATTCAATGACGCCGAGGGTGACACGTTGCCGGCCAGATCCATCTGGCGAACCCAAAGTGTATTGTTACCGTCACCTTCTACTGAGAAACTGCTGCCACTGCCAGCCGTCCAATCTCCACTATTCACTTGATATTGCCAGGTCGTATCAGCGTCCAGACCGGTGACATTGATCGTACCGGTGCTGGTGATCTGGTCCGATGTATTGCCAGTGTCACTGGCCAGTGACATTGCAGGTGCCTGCGACGGCGCGGTTTCGTCCAGCACAAAAGACAAACTGGACACCTCAGACGCATTACCTGCGGTGTCTATGTAGCGGAACAGCGCATTGACGTCGCCCTCACTCGTGACCCTGAAGTCACGGACTCTGGGTGCTACTGTCACCCACGTTTCACCGCCATCCAGACTGTATTGACGAGTACCACTCGAATCGCTCGGCAAGCGAACCCTGCCATTACTTGTTACACCATCTAAATCGATATTGGTATCCGTTAAAATTGAAATGGAGCCGCCGGCAGGCGCGATGGTATCCAATTCGAAAGTGAAACTGCTGGTATCAGATAAATTGCCAGCTGCGTCCGTTTGACGGACATACACTGTTTTGTCACCGTCACTACCGCTATTACTGGCACCATTAACCGAAAACTCACCTGACGACCCAGCCACCCACTGAGCATCACTGTCGTCACCGATGCGATACTCCCAGCTTGCGCCCGATTCAAGACCTGAGACAGATACTCGTCCGTCGTTTGTAATCAGGTCTGATGAACTGGACCCGTTGTCTTTGACCAGCATTATTACCGGCGCTTGTACTGTTTTATCCAGCGTGAAGGTCAAACTGCCGACGCTAGACTGATTTCCTGCCACGTCCGTCTGGCGAACACGAATGTCGTAGCTGTCTTCCGTCGTCACTTCAATGGAGTTTCCTGAACCATCAGTCCAGTTTGAACCACCATCAACACTGAACTGCCAGCTTGCGTTGCTCTCTAGGCCCTCGACCGTGACGCGACCGTCATTTGTTATCAAATCGCTGCTGGATGCGCCGCTGTCGTTTGTCAGGCGGAGTGAAGGCGTTGCAGCAGAGGTGTCCAGCGTGAAGTTTAATGACTCGATCACTGACACGTTGCCAGCCACATCCGTCTGACGGACTTGTAGCGTGTAAGTGCCTTCTTCCTGAACGTTGATCGTGCTGCCACTGCCATCTGACCAGGTGCTGCCGTCGAGGCTGTATTGCCACGTGGCATCAGATTCCAAGCCACTGATGTTGATGGTGGCGCTGCTGGTGATGTTGTCGGAGCCGTTGCTGGTGTCCAGTGCCAGTGACAAGCCGGGACCTTCCGGTGCAGTGGTGTCTAACG
>JAUSPW010000058.1 GCA_030652635.1 Pseudohongiella sp.
GAACATAACTGGAATGTAGAAACCAATCCGTTGCGTAAATAGTAAAACATGTCTCTATAGGCGCTACGGGGCTGTCTACAACCCTCTGTGTTCGTTCTTTGCTTATTATTGTTCTAATACTGGGTCAGGCGATGTTACGACTTTCCGGATGACGAGAAAGTGTTACCAATCTGCACAGAATGATCAGTTTGTTACTTTTCATAACACTTTGTTTTGACGTGATTTTCTGTGCGATCGATCGTTCGAAGAATAAACCAAATGCTTCGAATGAGTCAATTTTTGTTACAAGGACATGTCAGAACCATGACGTGCTGGACGACTGCCGAGACGCAGGACTATCCTAATGACGACACGTTTATGTGGTAAAGCTGGAACAATAAAAACCAACGGAGGGGTCGACCATGACAGGCAAAACCGCACTTCTTATCGGCACACGCAAAGGTGCCTGGGTGCTAGAAAAGCATGAGATCCAGAACACCTGGCAGCTCATAGGGCCAAAACATCTGGGGTCAGTCGTCAGCCATATTGTGGCCGATCCCCGCAAACCTGCTTATCAATTGATGTCCGTTGGCAGCGGACACCTAGGCCCGTCCGTGTTTATGTCCAGTGATGCGGGCACCAGTTGGACCGAAGCCAAAACACCACCGGCGTTTTCGCCGGTTGCCACCGAACAAGGTGAAGGGCGCAGCGTTGACCACGTATTCTGGCTGACGCCAGGTCATGCATCAACGCCGGATGTCTGGTATGCCGGAACCTCTCCGCAGGGTTTGTTCCGTTCGGATGATGCCGGCAATACCTGGCAGGAAGTGACGGGGTTTAACCACCATCCTGACTTTTTCCAATGGCGCGGGGGTGACAAAGATGGCACGCCGGATGGCCCCAAATTGCACTCCATTATTGTAGATCCCTCAAATCGCCAGCATCTGATTGTAGGCATGTCAGGGGGAGGCATCTTTGAAAGTACCGATGAGGGTGCCAGCTGGAAGGCCTTGAACAAAGGGGTGGCCATGGATTTTTATCCGCCCAAAGACGATGGCAGCGAGTATGAGTTTGGTCACGACCCGCATTGCGTCGTCATGCACCCGATCCACACCAACCGTCTGTATCACCAGAACCATTGTGGTCTGTACCGCATGGATCGCGATGTCAGTGATGTCTGGCAGCGTATCGGCAACAATATGCCCAAAGAGGTTGGCGACATCGGTTTCCCTATTCTGGTGCACCCTACAGATCCTGACTGTATCTGGGTGTTCCCCATGGATGGCTCAGGTCTGTGGCCACGCACCAGTCCTGACGGCAAACCTGCGGTGTACTGCAGTCGTGATGGCGGCGCCAGTTTTATCCGTCAGGATAAGGGATTTCCCGCTGATCAGGCCTGGTGGACGGTAAAACGTCAGGCGATGGCCTTGCATGCTGACGATCAGGGAGTTGTGTCAGTATTTCTGGGTAATACACAAGGACAGATCTGGGCAAGTTTTGACAATGGCGAGCATTGGCAGTGCCTGGTGAATGATTTGCCGCATATTTATGCACTTGAAGTGGCGAGTCTGCCGTGATCCGGGTGTTTTTGCCGAGCCAGGTAGATTCCTATACCGCGGGTGAGCGCGAGCAGCACTTTGACGCGCCAGGCATTCAGAGCTTGAGTGATCTTATGGTGGCATTGGATAGACGTTTCCCCGGTATACGGTTTCGGCTGGTCGATGAGCAGGGCGGTATACGCCGCCATATCGCCATGTTTGTGGGTGAAACCATGGTGCGTTCGCTGGATGTGCCTGTTGCAGACAATCACCGCGTACAGATTGTCGGCGCGCTCAGTGGCGGGTAAGCTTGGGGCTTTGATCAACCGGGTCCTCTGACCGCCACGCTGCGCACGCAGTTCTGGAGCCTTACCATGAAGCTGTTACGTCTGTCTGCATCCTCCCTGTCATTGGCACTCTTGCTACCGTTTGCGCACATGGCGTCTGCACAGACGCTGCCAGGTTTCGATACCGTCAGTGCCTCAGCCGCCGGGTTGTCTGCCGAAAAACTCGATGCCGTCACTGCTGCACTGCAGGCACAGATTGATGCCGGTGATATTCCCGGCGCGGTGGCCGCTGTCCTGAAAGACGGCAAACTGGTGTACCTGCAGGCGCTGGGTTACAAACACATTGAATCGCAGCAGCCGATGACGGCCGATGCCTTGTTCCGCACCTATTCCATGACACGCCCGATCACCGCGCTGGGCATCCTGATTCTGCAGGACCAAGGCTTGCTCAGTGTCGATGATACCGTGCAAACCTATCTGCCACAGTTTGCAGCGCAGCCGGTGTTTCAGGATGCCAACGACGCTGACATTGAGGAAGTTCGCCCGCGCAACGGCGATATCACCATCGCGCAATTACTGACACATACCTCTGGCATTGGTGACAGAAACAGCGCCTTGTATCGTGCCAATAACGTGCACAGTTATGACCAGACGCTGGAGCAGGTGGTCAACAATGTCGGGGCCTTGCCGCTGTTTGAAGACCCGGGTACCGTCTATCGTTATGGTATGCACTCGGAAGTGTTGGGTCGCATCATCGAGGAAGTGTCCGGTCAGGATATTCTGAGCTTTTTCCAGCAAGCGATTTTTGAACCACTGGGCATGACGGACACGGTTTTTTATGTTGACGAAAGCCGTCGCGAGCGGCTGGCAACGGTGTATCGTCCCGACGCGGAAGGTCAGCTGCGCCCGCACGAGATGGAACACATTCCGGTGACCGAGGAGCGTGCGCTGAACAGCAGTGGCGTGGGCCTGGTGTCGTCCACCGCGGATTTCCTGAAATTCTCACAGCTGTTTCTGGACAACGGCATGGCCAATGGTCAGCGCGTGTTAAGCGAGGCGGGTGTGCGTCAGGCTGCTGACAATGCGGTACCGGATGCGTTGATGCCAATTGGTGGCAACGGCTACTGGGCAGGATCGGGCTGGAGTCTGGGCGGTTTCGCCGTGGCACTAGACCCGTCTGCCTACAATCACACCGTCAATCAGGGTGAATACTGGTGGGATGGTTCAGCGGGTACACGTTTCTGGATCGACCCCAATGAGAACATGGTCACCATCATCATGTCGCAGGTTTCACCGGCCGGTGGCAATGGTTTTCGTGAGCGCTTCAAAACCGGGGTTTACGAAGCGCTGGAATAAACGTTTTCAGGTTCTGCCAAAACCGGTCACCGGCACCTGCCAATACACAATGTCCTTTCCCACGCGGGTGCCGAGTTCACCGGTCACCGCGGGGACGGCAGTGTCTTCCAGAATCACCTGAAACTGCACGCGTTTGCGGCGCCCGGTCACTTGTTCACTGACGCTCATGGTGCTGGCGCTGCCATGCCCGTAGGCAGACAGCGAGGTGAACCCTTCAACGCACGGATGCCCGAGTAAATAGTCCACCATGTCCTCTTCCAGTGCCGGCGAGGCACTCAGTATCAGCATGGTTTTCATCAGTGAGCTCCTTTGATCATGGCAGTTTGTGAAGACACCTTTGCAGGCTGATGAAATCGCCGATAGGTAATGGGTAACA
>JAUSPW010000060.1 GCA_030652635.1 Pseudohongiella sp.
AAACATGAACAGAAAATGAGCTGGAGCAAAAATTCTATGAAAGCAAATGTAGGTGTAGCGGATAAATCCGTACGAATTGTGGCTGGAGCGGTTCTGATAGCATTGACGTTGATGGGGACTATCGGCGTTTGGGGCTGGATCGGGCTAGTGCCCTTGCTTACCGGGCTGTTGAACTTTTGTCCACTGTACACCGTTCTGGGTGTGAATACCTGCAAGAAGCCTTGATTGCTGGTAGATAGTGCCTGTTTTTAAGCATTCACATCATTTGCCGGTGAGTATTGCCTGCGCCAGATGATAGGCACTGAGCCAGGCGCCTTCGACGCGGCCATGATTCAGCCAATCGCCGCAAATACCTAGACCGGTTTGCGGTTGCCAGATAAAACCTGGCGCGTTCAGCGATTGTTGCGCTTGCGCGAAACGCCAGCGGTGCGCGCTGGCATGTATCGGGACGTGCCGATCGGCGTTCAGGCCGCAGATAACATTAAATTCAGCAAGCATGGCCTGAATGACATCGGTATTCTGAGCCTCTATATGTTGTGAAGACCAGTCGGTGCTTGCATGCAGCAACCAGCTTTCACCCACAGGCCGCGAAGGTTTGCTGCTGTCTCGGCAGATCCAGCTCAGGGCAGGATTGCTGTTGTCCGGATTCACAAATGCTGCATCAAATGGCAAGGGTAAGCGTTCAGCAAAATGCAGCATCAGGGCCCAGCAAGGGTTAAGCGCATGTGGTTGAGTGGATGCGCGTGCCTGTTCGACAAAAGCTAATGGCACATCAGTCGACGCGGCAAGCAAATCATCCACCTGTTGCGCAGGCATGGCAAAAACAAGCTGGTCAAACGGGCCAGCCAAAGTGTTTTGATTGTCGATAGCCAGCATCCATTGATCTGCCTGTTTTTTTATGGACACAACGCGCTGTTCACTACGGACAGACAAATCTCTTGCCAGTTGGCGAGCCGGCGCGCTCATGCCGGGTACTCCGACATACCGTGTTAATTTGCCGGCATGCTGACTCTGCAGTTCGGGTTTAACACCAAAGCTGTGCAGTACGGGCGACCAGATACTGACCACACCTTGGGCGATCCACGTGTCCACTTGTTTAATAAACAAAGCATCTCGGGCGGTAAAATATTGCGCGCCGTGATCACATTGCCAAGTGGATACTGGGTTTTTGTCCGCGCTGATGTCAAACCGACGTGTGCTCATGCGCCCACCTGCGCCTCGTGATTTTTCAAACACGGTGACGCAGTACCCTGCTGTTTGCAGATGGTGCGCACAGGCTAGCCCGGCAAGACCAGCGCCTATCACTGCCACTTGTTTTCTTGTGTTCGACATCGTTCGCTTTCTCTTTACCAGGTAATGCCTGCACCCGCCCAGTCAAGGTAGGAGGCTTCCCCATCCACTGGCAAGGCAGAGCAGATTGTCAGCAGTTGCACAGCCACAAATTCAGGTGTGAACAGTTTGTCTGTAGGCACATTTTTCTGGAACGGCCGGGACAGTGAGGTATCCACTGTGCCGGGGTGGAAGGCAAACAACTTGACGCCGGGGGCGCGCCGGGCATACTCAATCGCCGCTGTTTTGATCACCATATTGAGCGCGGCCTTTGATGCACGGTAGCTGTACCACCCGCCCTTATGATTGTCGCTGATGCTGCCAACGCGCGCACTGAAAACGCTCACGACACAGCGCGGGGAGTTCTTCACAACCGGCAGCAGGGCTTGTAACCAGAGTGCGGGCAGAATGCTGTTGATATGCATCAATTCCGCCATCTGCACAGCATCAATGTCCTCGATGCGTTTTTCAGGTTTGATGTGCTCATTGTGTAATACGCCCGTACAGATAAAAACATGGCTGAACGGGCCCGGCAATGTGGAGACCAATTGCTTGATCGCTTCACCGGAGTAGTCACAGCTCAGATAACTGACATGTACGTCGCTTCCGGCGAGTGCGCGTTTGCCGGGCACGGGCAGTTGTCGACTCACGGCGATAATGTTGTTCACCGTGTGTTGATCTACCATGGCAGCAATCACTGCCTGAGCAATGGCACTGCCAGCACCGATGACCAATGCCTTGGGTGCAAAAACATTTTTGAGTTGTATCTTATCAACCAAGTTGTCAGCGCGATCGGCAGTTGTGTCAGAGTTCATTGATATGCTCCAGCAAATAGGAAGATCGCAGGTGTAGCGCCTGCTTTTTGTCGTCGCTCATGCGCTCATAGCTGCGATAGATCATGCTCATGCGTGGATTCCTGGCGAACTGATCGGCGTGGCGTGAAACAAAGTGCCAATACAGACTGTTAAACGGGCAACTGTTGTGTTCCGTGGATGTTTTAACCTGGTACTCACAGTGGCGGCAGTAGTCAGACATTTTATGGATATAACTGCCGGACGCCGCGTAGGGTTTGCTGGCTAACAAACCGCCATCGGCATGCATCACCATTCCAAGGGTATTTGGCAGCTCGACCCAGTCATAAGCATCCGCATATACCGCCAAATACCAATCACAGATTTGCGTTGGTATGACACCCGCGAGCAAAGCAAAATTTCCGGTCACCATCAAACGCTGAATATGGTGAGCGTAAGCGTGATCAAACGTGTTTTTAAAACAGGCTTTCATGCACGCCATACGTGTTTCGCCTGTCCAGTAATAATCAGGCAGATTACGGGTGTTGTTCAGGCTGTTTTGCCCGGCGTATGCAGGCATATTCATCCAGTAAATGCCGCGAACATACTCTCGCCAGCCGATGACCTGTCGGATAAAGCCTTCAACAGCATTGAGTGGTGCCAACTGATCACGCCATGCGCGTTCCGCGGACTGACACACTTCCAGCGCCGTCAATAACCCACAATTGAGACTGGTAGAAATCAGGCTGTGAAACATGAAGTGCTGCGACTGTTGCATGGCATCCTGATAATCACCAAACCAGCGCAGCCGGGTATCTATAAATCCCGCAAGCGCCTGCAAGGCTTGTTCGCGGTTTGTTGGCCAGTTGAAATGTGTGAGTGTACCGGGATGACTGGCAAATTCCTTGTCAACCAGATCAAAAACCGTGTCATCAATATCGTCATAAACAAACGCTGCTCGACTCGGAATTGCGGGGTCGCCGCGATAAGGTTCACGATTATCGCTGTCAAAGTTCCATTGCCCACCAACGGGCTGGTCACCCTCCATCAACAAGCCGGTTTTGCGGCGCATTTCCCGATAAAAATACTCCATGCGCAGCTGTTTGCGACCCTGCGCCCACTGCGCAAATTCGTCCTTTGTACAGATAAAACGTGAGTCTTCAACAAGTGCAACCGGTACTCCAAGTTGTTGCGGCCATGTGTCCAGCATCTGTTGGTGCAAGCGGTATTCGCCACATTCCGTCACGTAAATTTGATCAACCGGATTTTGGGCCAGAAATTCCATTAAGACGTCATTCAATCCTATTTCTGGTTTGTCTCTATCATAATAGTGGTAATGGACTTGCCAGCCATCAGCCTGCAATTGCCGGGCAAAGTGCCGCATCGCGCTGAAAATCAGTGCTATTTTCTGTTTGTGATGTGCGACATAACGAGCTTCTACACCCACCTCTGCCATCACGATCCAGTCGCGTGTTTTGCTGAGTTTCTGAAGACTCGAGAGGGATGCGCTGAGCTGATCACCCAGTATCAGAGCAATATTCACAGTTTGGGTTGGCAACGATCGCTTTCACACACAGACGGTCTGCCGAACCAGCCTGAAATGCGATGCCGATGTTTGGCAAAGTATAAATACACCTGATCTGCAACAGGTTTGATCAGCGGCCAGCGCATAAACGCAAACCAGTGGCCTTTGCCGACCAGTGCCCAGGCCATGCAGGTCACATCCAGGCCAAGGATAATGCGGCCATCCGGTAACTCGCCATGCAAAATGCGATCAGCTTTTACCGCATCGATATGGGGAAAGCGCTGGGCAAAATCTGCCGCATTGATGTCCTGCATATCCAGCAACCCTTGATTATCCAAGCGTTTGATGTGATTGATTTCTTTGGTACACAAAGGGCAAAGCCCATCGTAGTAAACCCGTAAAGCAGACATCTTTACTTTCCCCACGTGTAAAAACAAATCGCTGGAAACACGGCGTAGATCAGCGACGTGTGCTGAAGCGTTTGATCTGGCCATCCAGATCTACACTCAGCGCATTGAGTTCGGCCGACAAGGCTTTCAGATCAACAGCCTGTGCCGCATTGCTGCGCGCAATACCATCAACTTCCCGCAAGTGTTTGGCGACATCATCACCCACCGTTGATTGTTGCTGGGTTGCCGTCGCAATCATGTCATTGATGCGAGAGATCTGGCTGATTTCACTGGCCATGCCTGACAGTGTGTTGGCACTGGCATCAGCAGCCTGCAAACAGCGTTGCACGGAGGTTTGGCTGCGGCCCATCGCCTCGCGAGCAGATTGTGAGGCGTGCTGTAACCTCAAGATAAAATCCTGAATTTCATTGAGCGATTGGGCAGTGCGCTGAGACAGATTGCGCACTTCATCCGCAACAACCGCAAAGCCCCGACCCTGATCGCCCGCGCGTGCTGCTTCAATGGCAGCATTTAATGCCAGTAGGTTGGTTTGCTCAGCAACGCCCCGAATGACATCAACCACTTGATGAATATCATTGGCCAATTGCGCAGCACCTACAACAGCCTCGCCGGTCAGATCAATATCAACATTTAACGAAGTGATTTCGGCTTTGATATTCTGCATGGCCCGGTTGCCTTGTTGTGCATGATGGTCAGCATTGCGCGCAGAACTGGCTGCTTGTTCCGCGTTGCGAGCGACCTCGGCGGTAGCAGTGCTCATCTCGTGCATGGCCTGCACCATGTACTCACTTTCAGACGCCTGACGCTCAGCACTGCTGCTCACGTGTGTAGACTTATCAGCCAGGGCGCTGCCCATTTCGCGCATATGATCGAGTTTTTTGTTTACCCCGCTGACCAGATTCTCCAGTTGATTCAGAAAACCGTTGAAGGCATCGGTCACGGGACTATCAAACGGCACACGATAAGACAGGTTGATACGTTGTCCATCAGCCGTGATTTGATGCGTGGTATCTGCCAGCGATTCCCCTTGCAGCGAATCTTTTTGCGCCAGAATAGCCAGATAAACCAGCACCGCCGCCTCAGCCACCACATAACCGGCATGGATAAAGATCATCGATAACATGGGATGTTCGGTGACGTAGACACCCACACCATTTGTCTGCAAATAGAAAAACAGGAAGTGATGAACCGCAATCACCACTGTGGCCACTACAATCGGCAACCAGTCACGGTAAAAAATCAGCAGAGCCAGCAGCACAAAAATCGAAAAATGCATTTCAACCGTGCCGTGCGCCTGATGGATATGCAGCGCCGACATCACCATAAATCCGGTAGCGATTGCGCAGCGCATCACGCGCGTACCCGCCATGGTGTTAAGAAGTACCACTGCGGTCGCCAGGGTTAGACCGCCCACAACTATGGACGCCAGCCAGGTGCCATGCCAGGGTGCCAAAGCCAGGGAATAGAGCACACAAACGCCGAGAACGCCTGTCATGATCAGATCGGCGCGTTTGTAAAATGCCAGGCTTTGGTTTGATGTGGCGTGCGAAGAGGCTATCGAATGTGAAGTACGCATGCTATTCCTGTGACTGCAACTGAACAGAAAGACGTCCGTGAGGTTTTAAGCTCCCTGCCTTGACACTGTCGGCGGGATACTCAGCTTCTTGACTCGATCGTCTGCATATTTGTACGTCGACCTTCACTGACTGGTTCATGTTTATCGAGGGCGGACGTCTTTATTACCGTTTTGTCACAATTTCATGGTTTACTTTGTCCATGGTTTGGCAGTGCTTGTCATGGGTCAATGGCTGGCAATGACGGTTTCCGGTATCCAGGAGTAATGTGAATGGGTGTTGTATCGAATAAGGGTCTGAGTCGACGTGGATTGTTAAAAGGCGGCGCCGCAGCCATGGCTGCTGGCTTGAGCCCGGTCGTCAGCGCACTGCAATCGCTGGCAAGCAACCAATCAGGCGGCTCAGCCACCGCGTCACGTTTGTCTGACAGTCCTTACGGCCCCATTTCGCCAGTGAACGATGAAGTGACCGGATTGCCCTTGCTGCAGTTACCCGCGGGTTTTTCCTATGCAAGCCTGTCATGGGTGGGTGATTTGATGAGTGATGGTAATCCTGTGCCTGAGCGACTTGACGGGATGGGTGTGGTTGCGCTGGAGGGCAATGAGATTGTTCTGATTCGTAATCATGAAGTTGGCACGGGTGCGTTAATCCCTGCGTCAGCATGTTACAGCAAGACTGCGCGCCCGGATGGCAGCTATGCAGCTGGCGGAAATACCACCATTCGTTTTTCCCGTCAGGCCAAACGCGAAATTTCTACAACGCCCAGCCTTGGTGGCACCTTGGTCAATTGTGCCGGCGGCGTAACTCCATGGGGGACATGGTTGTCTTGCGAGGAAACCACCACCGATATGACGGCAGACGGTGGCCTCAAACATGGTTATGTTTTTGAAGTGCGTGTTGACCCGACCCAGACCACCGCGATGCCGATTGTGGACATGGGGCGCTACAAGCACGAAGCCGTCGCAATCGATCCGCGTGACAGTTTTGCTTATCTGACAGAAGACAGTCGAAATCGCTCTCCTGTGTACCGTTTTATTCCGCGCGATGATTCACAGACGCCTGGCGCCTTGGAAAAAGGTGGTCGCTTGCAGGCAGCCAAAATTGTTGGTCAGGGTTTTACTGAATTGTTTGCCCCGATACCTGGGCAAACCCACCAGATTGAGTGGGTAGATATTGCGAATCCCGACATGGATCCAGACGGCGATGCCAGTGGCCCTTATCTTCAGGCGCGCGATGCCGGAGCATTGAGTCTGAGTCGTGGTGAAGGCATTGTGTACTTCGAAGGCATGATCTATATCGTTGACACCAGCGCTGGCGTTAATGAAGCAGGGCAAGCAGGGTTTGGCGATGGTGCCGTCTGGATGTTGGACCCGGTATCCGGATCCTTGCGCTGCCTGTTTGCGTCGACCAACCCGACCATGGCCAATAATCCGGACAACATTGCTATCAGCCCTCGTGGCGGATTGATGATGTGTGAGGACGGTGGCGGCGCAGAAGACGACTTTGGGTTTGGCGAGCGCATCATGGGGCTGACCACCAGCGGTGGATCCTATATTTTTGCCAAAAACAATATCGTTCTGACTGCCGCACAGATTGCTGCCGCCGGCAAAAAATGTGATCCGGGTGATTACCGTGACCGAGAAATTGCGGGTGTCTGTTTTGATCCGCAAGGCGAAATCATGTTCGTAAACATTCAGACACCCGGCATTACCTTTGCCATCTGGGGTCCCTGGGAACGTGGCCCGGTGTAAGCATTATTGCCGCGCGCCGCTACGGGGTTTCCAGACGGCGCGCGCCAGCCAGAATACCTGGCAAGGCATAGTTGCCCTCATGGCAGGCGTATTCATAGATGCGTTCAGTTGCAGGGCGCCGGTACAGAATCATTTCTGCCGTCCACGGCTGGGTGTAGGCCACCTCATCATTCATGGTGAAGCTGTAAACAATTTCATCGGGCGAGACCATACGGAATTTTTCGGTAACCTGCAGGCCAGGTCCAGAACCGTAGTGTGATTGCTGAGGGTGCATATTGCGTGTACTGACCACCAGCGTATCGCCTTCCCACTGTGCCACCGAGTCGCCCATCCACTTGTAAACATCAGCCGGCAAGTGTGCTGAATTCAGGCGCACAATGCGCGCGTCATGCATCATCTCCGCCATGATCACCACGTGATTGTCGGTTTGCACAATCTGGTAATTGTTGTTGTAGATGATGGGCATCATGGGCGGCCCGGCACTGGAGTTAGAGGTGCGGAAGTCGTAAAACAACAGGCAGCGTTCGCCAATGGTAGTCATTTCGGGACCGAGGAAGGCGTCTGCGCCATGAATGTCGCGCAAAGCTTCCATAAAATTCTGTTCAGGTGCATCGCTACGAAAGGGGATTTTGCCATCGGGTGGGTCAATGATCATCGAGGTACGGAATTCTCCGTCAATCTGCGTGATCTGCGTGCCACGCTCCAGCCAGAAGGTATTGTAGGCGGCCGCCGTGTTGCCATCTGTTGGCGGCGCTCGATTGGGATCGCTGGGGGCATCGGCGGCAAGCTCACGGCCTTGCGCATCCTGCTGCATCTGCTGCGCTTCCTCCGCGGACATAAAGCGGCGGTCGGCAAAGCGGGCGGGGCGTTCCAACGGTGTCTGAGTTGCGTTGGTCCAGATGCCTTGCAAGTCAGGTGTGCCCTCCGCAGTGCGCGGCAGGGCAACAGCAGAGTTCGAAACATTCTGGCCGATAGCAGCAGGAGTGGTGATCAGGCAGAGAATTGCCAGCAAACAACAGCGTGTCGGGTTGGTCATGGCCTTGTCTTCTTGTTGGTGTAAGTGGCTCACAAACGTGTTTTTCATCACTATACCTGAGACTGGCGTGCAGGAGCCAGACAGCCGTGTTCTGAATTCTTGGTCCCTCGCGCACATATCTGTGCTATTTAGATATAAATGTTGACGGTATTGACAATCATTCCCATTACGATTTATTCTTTTGTCCATCAACACGGCTGGCGTCAATTTACAGAGACCAGCCACACATCGAGACGTCTGTATGTACGTGTGCATTTGCCGCCAGATCACTGATTCACAGATCCGCCAGCGCTGTCAGGACGGGGTTACCACCTTCTCCGAGCTGCGAGCGGAACTGGGTCTTGCCAGTGATTGCGGGCGATGCGGTCGTTATGCACGTGAACTCATCGCGGAAGTTGCCTCTGCCGACCAGTGTCGGGCCATGACTTACGCTGCCTGACACGTTTTCTCCTTTCGTAACAGCAAACCATAAGCATTCTTGTTATCAATTTCTTTTCCTTGTAACTCAAATACTTAAGATTTGCTGGCGCTTGACATTTACGGCGCGTCCAAGGCAGTCTGTGTACCTCAATACGCTTATCCATTACACGCCGTTTGTATGCCGTTCATCTGGCATAGGCAGGAGTATTTATGAAAGCCGACAAAACCATGATCAAGCATCTGAACAAGGCACTGGGCAATGAACTGGTGGCCATCAATCAGTATTTTTTGCATTCACGCATGTTCAAAGATCGCGGGCTCAGCAAACTGGCCGGCAAAGAATATGAAGAATCCATCGATGAGATGAAACATGCAGACAAGCTGATCGAGCGTGTCTTGTTTCTGGAAGGGCTGCCCAATTTGCAAAGCCTGGGCAAGCTTTTTATTGGTGAACACACTAAAGAGATGCTGGAGTGTGATCTCAAGTTGGAGATGATCGCTATTCCGGATCTGCGCGAAGGTATCGCCTACGCCGAATCGATCAAGGACTACGTCAGCCGTGAGTTGCTGGTATATATTCTCGAAAGTGAGGAAGAGCACGTGGATTGGCTGGAAACCCAACTGAAACTGATCGAATCAGTTGGCATCGAGAATTACCAGCAATCCATGATGTAGTTTGCGTTTTGACCCTAATCAGGCCGATACCGTAAACCACGACACCGACTCCTGAAGATCACTGGCCAGCTTTGCCAGCTCATCGCTGGCTGCCGTGGTTTGAGCGGTACCTGCCGC
>JAUSPW010000063.1 GCA_030652635.1 Pseudohongiella sp.
GGATCATTTTTTGATCCCTCCGTCCCCTCTTCGTCAGCCACCTCTTCTTCAGCCTCCAGCGGCCAAGGCTTGAGCACGCGCTGTGGGAAGCCGGTGAGCTGGCGGCGGGTATTGCGGAACAGGATGCGGCCGGTGCCGTGCTGATCGAGCAACTCGCGCATTTGCGGGTCATCGTCGGACATGGTTTTGATGCGGGAGGCAATCTGCTGGTAGTTGGCCTGTTCAGCCACAAACGCAGCAAAATCAGTGAAACGCGCGGGATCCAGCAGGCGCAGCAGGGCAAAGTGGTTTTCCTGACCCAGCTGTTCCGGCGTTGCGGTTAACAGCAACAGCCCTTTGGTCGCGCCCGCTAGTGTTTCCAGGGTTTTGTAAGCGCTGGTGATTTCCTCGCCTAATTTGCGTGTGTCTGGCGTGGTCAGCTCGCCCAGTGTGACGTGGTGCGCCTCGTCCACAATACACAGATCCCAACCGGCGGTTTGCGCAGCCTGCGTCCATTCTGGTTTGCGGGTAAAGAGGCTGAGCGGGCTCAACACCAGTTGGGCTGTGGTAAATGGATTGTCCTCACCACTTTCCTGCAGCGCTTCACAACGCTGCTGATCCAGCAAGGTAAACGACAGATTAAAACGTCGCAGCATCTCTACCAGCCACTGATGCAACAATGGTTCTGGCACCACAATCAAGATGCGGGTGCTGAGACCGCTGACCAGTTGTTGTTGCAGAATCAAGCCCGCTTCGATGGTTTTGCCCAGTCCGACCTCGTCCGCCAGCATCACGCGTGGGGCGTAACGGCCCGCGACTTCATTGGCAATATACAGCTGATGCGGAATCAATTCGGCGCGCGCACTGCAAAGACCCATCAGGCCACTGCGCTCGGCATCGCCCATCAGCTGCAAGGTTTGCTGCTTGAGGTAAAACCATTGGCAAGGCTCAAACTGCCCGGACAACAGGCGATCCAGCGGGCGATTCATGCTCAGCGTATCCGGTAACAGGCTTTCCGGCAGCGGATGGCGTTTGCCCTGCTCATCCTGCGTTTCATAAATGATCAGCCCGGACGGCGTGTGCATCAGATCCAGAATTTCCAGCTCCAGATCAGCAACCGTGACTTTATCGCCAGCTTTTAAGACCAAACGGGTCAACGGCGCCTGCTGGCGCGCGTAACGGCGTGTTTCCTCGACGGCCTTAAAATCAATGCTGACAGTTCTGAAATCCACGTCGGTCACCAGGCCCAGGCCCAGATCCGGTTCACTATCACTTAGCCAGCGCTGGCCGGTTACAAATTCTCGCTGTTGACTCATGTGTACTCTTTCATAGGGGACGGAGGGATCAAAAAATGATCA
>JAUSPW010000066.1 GCA_030652635.1 Pseudohongiella sp.
GATCAGCAGCAGCACCGGCAAGCCGAGGTGCGCAAACACTAACGAGCTATCCCAGGCTTCACCCGTGCTGAAAAACATCTGAAAGGCATTCACAATAAACAGCATTATCTGGCCGAGGATTGCGAGAGTAATGATGACCGCTTCGGTTTGACGTTTGCGCAGAGCGATCAACGCAACTCTGACCACAATGGCGCCCAGCACAGCCATGCCAATCAGGTGCATGGAATAGGTAACCTGCCAAAACCATTGCGGGGGAATACTGAGATTGATGATCGCGGCCACGATGGTCCAGATCATAAACAGACGCTCGCGCTCGGGTTTGCGCGCATGTGCCAGACGCCCAATAAAACAATAAATGCTGAATGTGCACAGATCGATTGCAATGTGTACCAACGGCAGCCAGACATCATAAGTTAATGGGTTGTAATAAATCACCATGTGGCTGGTGGCGACGGCCCAGCTTGCGCACATAATGCTGAACCACAAATACACATCATCCTGCCGACGAATCAACCACAATCCGAAGGTGAACAAGCCGATGCTGAGCGCAAACGCGAGCAGAATGCGGTTGATCTCCACCTGTCGGAATTCCCGATCAGACTGAATGACTTCAAGCTCAGCACGCGGTCCAATCAAAATCGGCGCGAGATTGCCGCCCCATCGCGTGATATGTAACTTGACCAAAACCTCATTGCGATCGGCTAGCCATTGACTCGTGCGGATGTTCGCCAACAACGGTCGATTCCATCCGGTTGTCAGGCGATTGGGACGGCTGCCATTTGACACAATTTCTTCACCGTTAAAATAGATGGTTAAAGACAGGTTGTAGCGCCAGAACAGCAAGCTGAGAAAATCAATATCGGTTGGTTTGTCCAGATAGAAACGAAACCACACCGTTTCATTGGCTGGAAAGCTTTTGTCAGTCATTAATCCTTGCGTGGTGCCGTAGAACGGTAGGGTTGTAGCGATCCATGGAGCGCTGTTGTCCGGGAAACCGTCAGCGGGCCACACGGTGTAATCAATCTGCTTCAGTTCGTAGGGCTGCATGTTTGCTGCCGAACCAGCCTCGTCGCTCTGTGTCTGTGCAGATTGGGCGAAGCCCAGCCCAGAGACCAGACAGAAAAAACTGAATAATAAAATTCTGATGTCAGAACTCCGGCGTGCAATGTTGACAGGTAGCCCCCGCAAAGGGGGTATACAAAGAATATCCCATTGTCTACAGTCAGCTGGAAATTTCA
>JAUSPW010000067.1 GCA_030652635.1 Pseudohongiella sp.
AGCTTATGTGCCTTGGGTTCATGTCCGTAATCAATTATTACCGTAGGGACATGTTGCGAAATCCCAGCCACTGCAGCATGAATTCGCCCACTTACTAACATGTCAAATGACCCGATAATTGCCTTTGTCTCATGAGGAGTGTAGATGCCGTCGAGAACAACTACGTGCTTTGCTATGCCTCGCTCGCTCAAAATCTCCTGCAGTTGCTTTGCTATTGGATAGTCGCGGCCATGTATATGTTCAAAGGGAGACGGTGGAATCCTAAAACCATTTGAGTGTGACATCAAACACACCCTCGCGCCTAAGTCCTCAGACAAAAACTCAACCGCTTCCACAAAGGTCAAATACTCGCTTTTATCTCGTGGCCATTTATCAAAGGGACCTTCGGCAAAGTTCCAGCCGCATACTATAAACCCAACAATCGGTTTTCTGTTTTGTGAATCCAAACTAGTGATTTCATCTAAGATTGCCTTAACATCAGAATGGTCAGCCCCTTCGAAGATGAATGCTGGGCATGCCAAAGAAAGAGTGTTGGAACAATCAAATCCCTCATCCTCTAGAATCTCAGTGCTGATAGGTTCTCGATTCGTAACTAGATCAAAGCCGCTGTAAACATGCTTAGCGAGATCCTTCAATCTCGGATTAGCAAAAGGACCAGGCGAACCAGCCAACATTGCTGTCTTTTTACCGAGAATCTGTGCTGTCATATCTTTCAATAGGCCTACCTCAAATCGATCGGGCCCGAGGAAATCGGCATTATCCCCCCATATATCACCGCTAAAGTCAATGACAATATCTGACTTTAATACTTCATCAATATACGGGGAGGACTGAATACCCATATCTCCCATCATCATTTTTTTTGCGATCTCAATCTCTTTTTTTGCTATCTCTAAATCAGATTCCGACCATCCATAGTAAAGATCCATAGGTAATACTTCAATTCCTTCATCAATACAGAAACGCTCCGACATCTGAAATGTAGTACGAATTGTGGACTCAGGAAATACTCTTCGAATTTGTCTTACAAAAGGCTCTATGATGTAATAATTTCCAATATTTCCGAATTCCATTCGCCCCCAGTGCAACGTGCATTGGCCAATAATTAAGATATTCATAAAGCCTCATCAAAAGTAAATTTCAAAAAAATTCAAATCTATTACTGAGCAAAAATTTAGAATTAAGATAAACTCATTTACAAACAACCTTTTACAATCCCAGCAATTAAAATTATGTCATGGTCAGACAAATCGCTATACAGTGGCATACACAATATCGTTTTCGATATCTCCTCAGAAACTGGCGCAGATTTGTAGTCAATTACTTTTTGATATGTATTTACAGAGGGATAAAAATAACGTCTTGGATAGATTTTAGCTTTATTTAACTCTTGTTCCACTTTTAACAATATTTCTTCAGATTCAAATATCATCGGAAAATACGAGTAGTTACACAATCCATCTCGTAAGTTTTGGAACTTTAGACTTTTTATATCAGAAAATAATTCTAGGTATAAATGGTATTTGCTTTTACGCAGCTCTAAAACATGATCATAGTATTTAAGATTGGCAAGCCCCAGCGCAGCATGAATTTCCGTCATCTTGCCATTGAAACCATCTTCAACAATATCCTTTATATCATCATGACCAAAAAAACGAATTCGTTTTAGTTTCTCTACAAGCTCTGATGTACTGCTTATACAACCACCACCTTCCCCCGTATTTAGCAACTTGGTAGCATGCAGACT
>JAUSPW010000068.1 GCA_030652635.1 Pseudohongiella sp.
AAATCCTCCGCCACCTCCTGCTGCAACATCAACCACTGCACCTCCACATAATCGCGCGCATGCCCCCAATCACGCAGCGCATCCAGATTCCCCATATAAATACAGCGCTCAAGCCCCTGCGCGATATTGGCCAAACCCCGCGTGATCTTGCGCGTCACAAAGGTTTCTCCCCGACGTGGCGACTCGTGATTAAACAGAATGCCATTGCAGGCATACATGCCGTAGGCCTCGCGATAATTCACGGTGATCCAGTAGGCGTAGAGCTTGGCAACCCCATAGGGCGAGCGCGGATGGAATGGCGTGGTTTCCGTCTGAGGAGACTCCTGCACCAGGCCGTACAACTCTGAAGTCGACGCCTGATAAAAACGCGTTTTATGCTCCAGACCCAGCAAACGAATGGCCTCCAGCAACCGCAAAGTGCCCATGGCATCCACATCGGCCGTATATTCCGGCGCCTCAAAACTCACCGCCACATGCGACTGCGCACCCAGGTTATACACCTCATCCGGCTGCACCTCCTGCAAAATCCGGGTCAGATTAGAGGAATCAGTCAGATCGCCGTAGTGCAGCACAAACTGCTGATTGTCCACGTGCGGATCCTGATAAATATGATCAACCCGCTGCGTGTTAAACAAAGACGCACGCCGCTTGATGCCATGCACCTCATAACCCTTGCCGAGTAAAAACTCCGCCAGATACGAACCATCCTGACCGGTGATACCGGTAATCAACGCCTTTTTCACGTGCAGCACCTTCTTTTGGGTAGGGGTCGGAGGGATCAAAAAATGATCCCTCCGACCCCAAATTACCAAAATTTGATCCCTCCGTCCCCTACCTGGTCATTTTTTGATCCCTCCGACCCCAAAGCGGTGCCAAAGCGGTGCCTCCGACCCCTGGGGCGCACCAGAATAGTTCGCCGGGGTCGCCACAGGATTTGAAGGTGATTTTGAAGGCGGGACGGCCTCTACGTATGCGCCAGGACTGAATTCCGTGGTCTGCGAGCAAATCCCTTTATAAACCAATGTGTTAATTATGCGGGCGGTTGATTTGCAAAGTCGGTAGCTTGCGCTGTTTTCTACGTTAATAAACCTAGCGTACTCAAACTTCGCAATTGACTGGCATGAATAGTGCGTCACAGAGCTTGTCAGCTACATCAAGGTCTACCTCCAACAAGACATCAGCTACAACAATGTGAGGACACAACATGCCACTGCAACACAGCAAAAAATCGAACCCGCACAAAATCAAAGTACTCTCGGCTGCTATTTCTTTTGCGCTTTTTCCTATCGCAGGTCACTTGTACGCGCAGGACGCTGGCGCAACGCCGCAACTGGAAGAAGTCGTGGTGACCGGGTCACGCATTACGCGTTTTGAAGGTGACTACGTGGCACCGGTTCTGTCGCTGGGCGCAGAACAAATGGAACAATCAGGCAAAGTCAACATCGAGGATTTTGTCAGCGAAGTAGCCGCACTGATTGGCTCGACCGGATCGTTTGAATCAGCAAGCGGGTCGAATGGCACACGTACCGGCATCAACTCACTGAACATGCGTAACCTCGGCACCAACCGTACGCTGGTGCTTGTTAACGGCCGACGTCACGTCAGTTCCATCGCCTCTGGCGAACCACTGGTCGACACCAACACCATCCCGACAGCCTTGATCGAGCGCGTTGACGTGCTCACAGGTGGTGCATCCGCCGTATACGGTGCGGACGCAGTCTCTGGCGCAGTCAACTTTGTATTAAAGAGCGATTTTGAAGGTTTTGCTGTACGCAGCCAAGGTGGTATCTCCGGCCAGCGTGATGCCGAGGAATACTTTGCCTCCTTTGTGTGGGGCAATAACTTTGCAGATGACCGCGGTAACATCACCGCCAGCTACGAATACCGCAAGCAAGAGAAACTGCAGATTTTTGAACGTGATTACGGTCTGGATGGTCGCCTTTACATGGTGAACAACCCAGCTGAATTCCGTAAAACCGACGACCCGAATGTGCCCGATCGTATTGTTGCTGGTGACCGCCGCTTTATCTTCACAGCGCCGGATGGCCGATATGACATTCTCGGATTTAACACCGCCACCGGCCGCGCGCTGCGCTTTGGTGACATAAAATTGAACAGCCGCGGACAACCGTTTGACCAAGGCGTCGCAGTTTCCGGCTCTGCTGCTTTGGGCGGCGATGGCACACCAACTGCCTACTTTACCAGTCAGTTCCTGCCAGACACAGACACACACGCCATGAACCTGAACGGACGTTTTGATATCAGCGAGCATGCTACCGCTTTTACTGAAATCAAATTTGTCAGCACTGATGCTATCAACCCACAGTCATCCTCGTTCACATCCGTCCTGGAAATTGGCCTTGATAACCCGTTCCTGCCAGCTGCCTTCTCCACGGCACTCGCAGGCATACAAGATCCTGTGATCAACCTGGCACGTGACGACCTCGAACTGCGCTCCTCAAACGACAATACCCGCGAAACATCACGGTTTGTTGTTGGTCTGCGTGGAGACCTGACCGATTGGCTGGACTATGAAGTATCCTTTAACCACGGCATCACAGATGTAACAGCGCGAATTCAGAATATGCGCCGCGAAGACCGCTATTTTGCCGCGATGGATGCAGTGCGTGACCCCAGAACAGGACAAGCTACTTGCCGGTCCAACTTAAATGCATCAGCAGTGCCGCCCGTAGACAACGTGGTATCGTCTTACAATGCGGCAGTGTGGGGCGATGCAGCCAACAGCACCTTCACACCCGGCGCAAGCAGCGGTTGCGTGCCATTTAACCCATTTTATGACGGTACCAGCGGTTACTTCACACCCGGGGTACTGGCAGCGGACAACCCCAACGCCGCCGCTGTGGCATTTATCACAGGCAACGGCACTCCGCTGATCGACCGCGGCGAAGTCAAACAGACTGTTTATAACGGATTCGTGGCGGGCAACAGCTCTGGACTGGGTTTTGAACTGCCCTACGGACCGATTGATTTTGTATTTGGTGGTGAATACCGCGAAGAAAAAATCAAGAACAACGTAGACCCCATCCGCAGCAACCCCAATGGGCTGACCTCGCTCAACTTCGAGCGCAACAGCGGTGCAGAGTACGACGTAGCAGAAGCGTTCACGGAATTTTCTGCGCCGATATTTGAAGACCTCGGCCCATTCCTGCAAGCCTTGCGACTGGATGCCGCTTACCGCTACTCCGATTACTCAACCATCGGCGAAACCAGCGCTTACAGCGTGGGCGCAAACTGGACGCTCAACGACAATATTATTGTACGAGGCTCATTGGGGCAGTCGGTACGCTCGCCCAACCTGAATGAACTGTTCTCGCCGGACAACGAAGGTTCCTTCCGCCCGGATGACCCCTGTGAGGTGTTTAACCTTGGCAGCCAGACCGCCAACGCTATCGCTAACTGTCAGGCCGACCTGGCGCCATTGGGTGTTGATCCCAGCAACTTCTTGTCAGCCTCGCCGGTGGGTCGCCCTGGTGTGATTGGTGGTAACCCCAATCTGCAGGAAGAAACCAGCGACACCAAAACAATTGGTGTAGTGGTCACACCGACCATTCTTCCCGGATTTGTTGCTACCGTGGACGCATGGCAGATCGACATGGGCCAGGGAATTTTGTACCCAAGCGCTAACGAAATTGTGAAGCAGTGTTATGACGCGCCGACGCTCGACAACCCGTTCTGCAGCCTGTTTACACGTGCCAGAACTGGCATTGTCGGCGCGATTATTGACCTGCAACAGCGACCGGTAAACGTCAGTGATCTCAGCACCTCGGGCATAGACTTCAGCTTCACCTACACCACGGAACTGGGATTCGACGCAGGCAGCCTGACTCTGGGTCTGAATGGCAGCTTTCTTGACACCTTGTTGACGCAGCCAACTGTTGCGCCGGTACAAGTTGAGCAAGCGGGCATGGTTACCACACTGCTCGGTCAACATTCCCCGGAATGGGTTGCCAACTTCAGTGCAAACTGGGCGCGTGGCCCACTTTCAGTGAATTACAGGTTGCATCACCAGAGCGGACTGGATATCTTCACCAAAGAGCAACTCACGCGTCAGCCTGATCTGTCAGATTATACAAAAACACGTCGTCTGTACGTGCATGACATTCAAGCCGATTACAAGTTCAATGAGGGCATCAAAGCGTACCTTGGTATCAACAACATCCGCGACAGAGAGCCAGATGCCACCTATTTGAACGTGCCAGTTGGCGCACGCGGTCGCTTTGTCTACATGGGAGTGAGTGCAGAGTTTGAGAACCTCAGAAACATTGGCAACGTCTTCTGGTGATATGAGGACTTGGCAGCTGGCTTCCCAGCTGGCTGCCGATTCACGCAACTGGCCAGAACTCAGACGTATAGCCACAAGCTGGACCCAGACACACCCGTCATGCGTAGAGGCATGGCGGGCCTTGTCTCGCGGGTATTTTGAAGACTCCCATTTTAACGAAGCCATCTCCGCTTACTCACACATATTAGACCTGGAACCTGGCAATGCCAGCCACCTGGTCAGCGCAGCGCGTCTGGCGACGGCAGGCTTGCAGCATGAATCTGCGCGCAGCTATCTGATGGCCGCCGAAGCGCTGGCACCTGAATCGGGTGAAGTGCTGTACGCGCTCAGCCGGCTGTATCACCTGACAGGTGAACTCGATAAAGCTGAAGACTACTGTCGTCGAGCGATCCACGTGTTGCCGGGGTTTGTGCCTGCATATACGGCGCTGGGATTATTGACCGAAGGTCGGCTGAACGACGCAGAAATTGCGATGGTTGTACGCTTGATTAACATGCCTGGGTTGCATCCCGAGTACCGAGCGATGCTGTGTTTTACCTTAGGCGACGCGCTCGATCGCAAGGGTGACTACGCGCAGGCCTTTGCGGCTTGGGGGCAGGCCAATGCCATCAACAGCCAGATTTCTGCGCAGGAAGGTTTTGTGTATGACGCAGCGCAGCATGAAGCGGATGTCGCTATTATTGAACAGTTGTTTGATGGATGTTACGTGCCTGAAAGTGCTTTGGGTGATGGCGTAAAACCAATCTTTGTGCTTGGCATGCCGCGCTCGGGTACCACATTGGTAGAGAGCATTCTGGCATCACACTCGGCTGTGTATGGCGCGGGTGAACTGCCCACCTTACCGGCCATTTATGAAGAACTGATGGTCATCGCCCGCCGACAAGGCATCGCGGCTGCGCAAGAGGCGGTTCGCACGCGCGCTGATGAGTGGCGGGCGCGTTATCTGGCAGCGCTACCGACCAGCCCGGGCTGCACCTACACCGTGGACAAACAGCCACTGAACTACCGCTGCATCGGGCTGATCCGCTTGTTGTTTCCGGATGCCCCGATCATTTACACACAACGCTCGGCCGAGGAAGTGGCACTCTCCATTTACCGCCACAACTTCTCCAAAAACTGGCCATGCGCCCACAAACTCAGCGACATCTACCACTACTTCGGCGTCCACCAACGCATGGTTGAACTCTGGCAAACGCGCCACCCCGACGCAATTCACGTACTTGACCACATCGCGCTGGTCGCAGACCCCGACGCCGAGATCCGCCGCCTACTTGCATTCACCGGCCTGCCACTCGAGCCAGCCTGCCTCACCCCCCACAAAACCAAACGCCGCGTCGCCACCTTCAGCTCCGTGCAAGTGCAACGCCCCGTATCCGCCAGCTACACCGGCCGCGCCGCGCTCTACACTGCTTTTTTGGGAGGGGACGGAGGGATCATTTTTTAACC
>JAUSPW010000070.1 GCA_030652635.1 Pseudohongiella sp.
CGTGTTTGTTAATAACGGGCGCTGCCGCGCAACCCGCCCGCTGGCTCGATCCTGCGCAGGACATTAATAACCTGCCGCGCGATGGCAGCATTCTGTTCTGGTCCGGGGATCAACAGATCGCTGGATTTCGGAATACAGCGCTGTTGAGCCCAGTGCGTCATATCAATCGGGGTGACTTTGTCAAAACCTTGCCTGCTGCGCCGCGTGATTTAAGCGCAGTCTCTTACAGCATTGAAGGTCAGCAATATTCCCTGCAGGATTTTATGCAGCACAACCACGTTGCCGGGTTGCTGGTGTTAAAAAACGGTGAGATTGCGCACGAAGCCTATGGTCTGGGCAATCGTGAAGATCACCTGTGGGTCTCGTTTTCCATGACCAAATCCGTGGTGTCCATGCTCACAGGCGCCGCGATTGCTGACGGGTACATTGGCAGCGTTGAGGACATGGTGACTGATTATCTGCCGCAATTAAAAGGCTCATCCTATGACAATGTGCGCGTGCGGCACGTGCTGCAAATGGCGTCTGGCACTGACTGGGATGAGAACTATGCAGATCCGCAATCAGATGTTGCCACCTCGCCCAATGACATGCTGGAGCTCATGAAGTTTATGGGCAGCAAACCGCGTGTGGCTGAACCGGGTGAGCGTTTTAACTACAACACTGGCGAAACCAATCTTGCCGGGGCGATTGTCCGTGCTGCGATCGGCAATAACCTTGCAGCCTACCTGACCGAAAAAATCTGGAAACCCTATGGCATGGAAAGCGATGCGACCTGGATCAGTCATGGTCCCAATGCCGGGGAGCTTGGCGGATGCTGTATTTCGGCAACGCTGCGCGACTGGGGGCGACTGGCGATGTTTGCGATGAGCAACGGTGTGTTGGCAGATGGTACAAAAGTGTTACCGGATAACTGGATGAGCGACTCAACCCAGGCCTCCCCCGGCAGTAACAATTATGGTTATTTGTGGTGGCTGAATGGCGATGGCACCTACCGTGCCAGCGGCATTTTTG
>JAUSPW010000072.1 GCA_030652635.1 Pseudohongiella sp.
TCCCGCGCACGTTGACACCATTAAAGCGGATCTCACCCGTACTTGGTGATTCAAGCCCGGCCATCAAACGCATGAGCGTTGTTTTACCGGACAGCGTTGCGCCCAGCAATACGTTCAGCGAGCCGGGTAACAGCTCAAGGCTGACATCGCGAATGTGGACGTCGTTGCCTATGCGTTTGCTAACGTTGATCAATTCCAGCATTGTTTTTGTTCTGGTCTGTTTTGTTATGACATTAAGTGAACCATACTGTGGGGCAGCAAGTCTTCCACTTTTACGTGACACAACATAGGCCAAAATTCTGCGCGGAGCCGATAATGAAAAAATTAGACCCGGTTGAACGACGTGTGTATGAACTCTATGACAAATACTGCCACGGTGAAATAGACCGGCGACAGTTTTTTAAGCGAGCGGCGGCGCTCACTATTGGCGGCCTGTCGGCTTTGAGCATTGCAGAATCACTGATTCCGGACTATGCCAAAGCCCAGCAAGTGATGTTCACCGACCCAGGCATCAAGGCACGGTATGTTGACTACCCCTCGCCGGGGGGCAGCTCAGGCAGCATGCGTGGATATCTGGTAGCACCTGCTGGTGACGGTCCCTTCCCGGCTATTCTGGTCATGCATGAGAATCGTGGACTCAACCCCTACGTTGAAGATGTGGCCCGGCGCGCAGCGCTGGCTGGTTTTCTGGCGCTGGCACCGGACGGACTGGCGCCGATCGGCGGATATCCGGGCAATGATGATGAAGGCCGCACTATGCAGGCTT
The DNA here is from genome assembly GCA_030652635.1 of Pseudohongiella sp. Taxonomy (GTDB): domain Bacteria; phylum Pseudomonadota; class Gammaproteobacteria; order Pseudomonadales; family Pseudohongiellaceae; genus Pseudohongiella. The sequence goes on from JAUSPW010000072.1 coordinate 767, forward strand.
CACTGAATCAGGATCAGTTGCGTCAGGACATGCTCAACAGTGCACGCTTTGTCAAAACCCATGAATTGTCGACGGGCAAACTCGGCGCTACCGGTTTTTGCTGGGGCGGCGCCACCACAAATTTCCTGGCAGTGACCATGGGGGAAGAGTTGCAGGCGGGTGTACCTTTTTACGGCAGGGCGCCTGATCTCGCCTTGGTCCCCAACATCAAAGCCGCCATGATGGTGCAATATGCCGAAGATGATGAAGGCGTCAACGCCACGCGCGAGCCCTACCGGGAAGCAATGACCGCGGCGGGCGTTACCCATGAAATGCATACCTATCCCGGCACCCTGCACGGCTTCCACAATGACTCAACGCCCCGATTCAACAAAGAAGCAGCGGATCTGGCATGGGAACGCACCATCGCGTTTTTTAATACCCATCTGCGTTGACCGGGACAAAATCGACTCGGGGCATCGACTTTGTCAGTCAGATTGTCTGGAATTGTGATTCCACAGGTGATACTTGTTGTTTTTCAGGTGATAATCGCTTCATCACCTGAAAACAACAAGGAGTCATCAGGATGTCGATCACCATCAGTGTGCCCAAAGAAACCCGCGCAGGAGAACAGCGGGTGGCTTTGGTTCCCGATATTGTCAAAAAATTAAGCGCCATGGGCGCGTCAGTACGCGTTGAATCCGGGGCGGGCGAACTCGCCGGTTATGCCGATGCCGATTACGAGGCCGCATCAGCCACTATCGTTGCGGAGGCTAGCGCCCTGTATCACGGCGCCACCATCGTGCTGACGGTCAATCCTCCGGACAGCGGTCAAATTGCGCACCTGGACAATAACTCGATTCTGATTGGGTACCTGAACCCCTGGTCAGAAACTTACCGCTTCCACACGCTTCAGGAAAAACACATCTCAGCATTTTCCATGGAAATGGTGCCGCGTATTTCGCGTGCACAAGCCATGGATGCGCTGTCTTCGCAGGCATCGATTGCGGGCTACAAGGCAGTACTGATGGCGGCGTCATTATCCGGAAAATTCTTTCCGATGCTGACCACCGCGGCCGGTACCGTACGTCCCTCCAAAGTGCTGATTATCGGCGCAGGCGTCGCAGGTTTGCAGGCGATTGCAACAGCACGCCGTCTGGGCGCTATTGTTGAAGGTTACGACGTGCGCGCCGCCGTTAAAGAACAGGTGGAATCCCTGGGCGCCAAGTTTGTAGATATCGACATCAAAGCAGAAGGCAGTGGTGGATATGCCCGCGAGTTGACCGCCGAAGAAAAACAACTGCAGCAGGATATTCTGGCTCGGCATATTGCAGCCGCCGATGTCGTGATTTGCACGGCTGCAATTCCGGGACGCCCATCACCCCGCATCATTACAACTGCCATGGTGGAAGCCATGAAAGGCGGTTCTGTGATTGTGGATCTGGCCGCAGAAGGGGGTGGCAACTGTGAACTCACCCAGGCCGGCCAAAACATTGTTCACCGGCGCGTGACCATTGCCGGCCCGCTGAATGTACCGGGCACTGTACCCAACCACGCCAGTGAGCTGTACTCAAAAAATCTGCTGAACATGTTGGGGCTGATCATCAAAGACAGCGCCATTCATATCGATCTGGAGGATCAGATTCTGAAAGGCAGTCTGATCACCCATGCAGGGGAAATTGTTAGCGCAGCGGTACGCGATCGCCTGCAGAACGCTGGCTTGTAAGCACCATTAGAGACAGAGGATAACAACATGATTGAAGGATTAGCGGCTCTTTATATATTTTTGCTGGCCGGGTTTACCGGTTTTGAAATCATCAGCCGGGTACCGGTGATTCTCCACACTCCGCTGATGTCGGGCTCCAACTTTGTTCACGGCATTGTGCTGGTGGGGGCCATGATTGCACTGGGTATCGCAGAAACCACCTCGCAGCAGGTGATTGGATTTATTGCGGTGTTGCTCGCGGCGGGTAACGCGGTGGGTGGCTATGTGGTCACTGAGCGCATGCTGGAGATGTTTAAAACCACGGGCAAGCAAGACAAAAAAGGAGCTCATAAGTAAATGGAACTTATTATTCAAATCAGTTACCTGCTGGCCGCGGTGCTGTTTATTCTTGGACTCAAGCAGATGAGTTCACCGGTCACTGCCCGGCGCGGTATCCACTGGGCTGGCGCGGGTATGGTGGTCGCTACATTGGTGACCTTTGCAGCGGAAGAAATTACCGGCAACGAACAAGCTGCGACCAATGTGATGCTGATCATCATCGCTATTGCCCTGGGTGGCGGTTACGCCTGGTACACCGGTAAACGCGTAGCAATGACCGACATGCCACAAATGATTGCCATGTATAACGGCATGGGAGGTGGTGCAGCGGCCGCCATTGCCGCGGTTGAATTGCTGAAGGCGCAGGCTGCAGTTCAATCCGGTTATGCCAGCAGCGTCCATGACTATCTGGGTGCCGATGTGGCCGTGTTGGCTATCCTCGGTGCCATCATCGGCACCATCGCGTTCAGCGGCAGCATCGTTGCCTGGGCCAAACTGGACGGACGACTGAACAGCAGCAAACTGCTGCCTCAGCAACAACTGATCAATCTGGTACTGGCGGTGGTGCTGGTCATTCTGGCCATTAATGTGTATCTGAGCGGCTCGCTCAATCTGATCATTGCATTTTTTGTGCTGGCGCTGGTGCTTGGCGTGTTTATCACGGTGCCGGTTGGCGGCGCTGACATGCCGGTGATCATTTCCCTGTTTAACGCACTGACCGGACTGGCCGTAGGTTTTGAGGGTTATGTGCTGGGCAATGCTGCCATGATCATCGCAGGCACCGTGGTCGGATCAGCCGGTACTTTGTTGACGCATCTGATGGCTAAAGCCATGAACCGCTCAGTATCCAATGTGTTCTTCAGCGGTTTCGGTACTGGCCCGGCGGCTGCCGCTGCTGCGGATGTCGATGGCACACAGAAAGAAGTGCAACCTCAGGACGCTGGCATCATGATGGCCTATGCCAGCCAGGTCATTATCATCCCGGGTTACGGCATGGCGGTGGCACAAGCACAGCACAAAATCTGGGAACTGACACAGTTGCTCACCGAGAAAGGCGTCAAAGTGAAGTTTGCTATTCACCCGGTCGCCGGTCGTATGCCGGGCCACATGAACGTGTTGCTGGCGGAAGCCGGTGTGCCTTATGACATGATTTATGACATGGAGGATATCAACGCTGACTTCCCGAACACCACGGTAACGCTGGTAATAGGCGCTAACGACGTGGTCAACCCGGCCGCCAAAAAAGACCCGGCCAGCCCGCTGTATGGCATGCCGACTCTGAACGCAGAAGCATCACAAAACGTGATTGTGATCAAACGCGGACGCGGCACAGGATTCTCCGGGGTGGAAAACTCACTGTTTGTGGCTGACAACACTCGCATGTTGTTTGGTGACGGCCAGAAGGTAGCCAACGAGCTGATTCAGGCGGTGAAAGAGTTGTAAAAACAATGGAAGCGGCCTAGTACCCCGGCCGCTTCCATACACGCTAGCGCATTACTCAATTAGCAGTGATCAAGTACCTGCTCTGATCCACATACTTGAAATACACCTGACCAAAAAACATCTCATCCCAACTCTGATCACCCCATGCCACCGCCTTGGTGGGATCTGGGTTTGCCAGGTTTTGTTCAGAATTATCAAAAGCGCCTGTCACCACAATCCGTGTGCCGGCAGGCACCAAACGAGGCCGCTCCAGCTTGTATTCCATTTGCCAGTTATAGTTATAGTTTGCAATGTTCATTAACTCTTCCACGGTGCCATCCGGGTAGTGCGCATGAAAGCGCATATACTTGCCACGAAAGTGCATGTGCGAAATGAAGCTCATGATCTCAGCATCCGCGTCCAGCGTGATTTCAGCTTGCTGCTCGAAATTGGGGTGGAAGGGCGGAATATCTGTCCAGGTTGGCGTGAAAATACAGGCGCAGTCGCCCGCACGACGCTCGGCCGGAATTTCATCATCCGGATAGAACCACACGCCAATGCGACCGGCATCAACAGCCTCCCTGCCCATTGTGGTGTAGTGCAATTGCAGCGCAATTGATGAGCCAGCTTTAAGCAAACCACCGGTATTGGGCGCTTCCATATGCGGCTCCGCACCTGGAATATAGGCAGCGATATGGGCCACGTTCGGGTCACCAGCTGCCGCGAAACCACCGCGCATTCGGTCACCAGGGCCAATAATGGAATTCAACGTGTGGTGCAATACCTGACGATCGCCGGCGATATACTGACTGGCGCGCACCCAACGGTCGCGATCCATACCGGTGATAGGTACTACCACATTGACATAGTCCAGTACCCCAGTGGCCGGAATGGTTTGCGGCGGCACATTGATAATCAGATCGGGCTCACCAAAAGCCCACTCAGTTTCCGGCCATACCAGTTCTGCCAGTGGATCATTGCCGTCACCGCGCGGAGAACCAGCAGCAATCCAATCCAGCAGCTTGCGCTGATCCTCAAACGGCACGGTGTAGGGGTTCACAAACTTTCCAACATGGGGGTCGAGCTGTCCAGGAGGCATTCGTTTGGTCACCAACACTTCACGAATCATGGGTGACCAGCCTTGTGCCATCGCAAAACTATTTAATGCAAATGGCGCAATCCCGCCTTCGCGATGGCAGCTTGCACAATTCTCTGCAATGATCGGCGCAATATCCTGGCTGTAGGACGGCACCGTGGACAAGCGTTTATCATAAATTACCGACGCACCCTGCGCTGCAACCATGGTTTGGCTGACGGGTATCCCGGCCGCCACCTCCGCTAGAGCTTGCTCAAATGCAGCGCCCGCATCACCGCGGTACAGCACCGTGAAACTAGCCGGATCATAGATCAGCGCTTCTCCTAAGGTCTCAACGCCTAACGCCTCGGAGGCCGCTTGAACATCATCAATCAACACGGGGATATTCG
>JAUSPW010000076.1 GCA_030652635.1 Pseudohongiella sp.
GGCTTAAACAGCTTCCTGATCGAAGCCAAAATGCTGGCGCGCTTTGAACACCGCAACATTGTCAAAGTGCACCGCTGTTTCAGTGATAACGGTACTGCCTACATCGTTATGGAATATGCCGAAGGCGATACTCTGGATTCCATTCTCAAGGAACACGGCACGCTCGACGAACAAACCTTGCTCAGTATTCTGCTCCCTATCATGGATGGACTTGATCGGGTTCATGCACAAAAAACCCTGCACCGGGATATCAAGCCTGGCAACGTCATCATCCGGGACAGTGACAACAGCCCGGTGCTCATCGACTTTGGTGCTGCACGTCAGGCTATTGAGTCTAAAAGCCGCAGTATCACCGCCATCATCACGGCAGGATTCGCACCTTTTGAGCAGTATTCAAGCTATGGCAATCAAGGGCCATGGACAGACATCTACGCGCTGGGGGCCATGGCATACCTGGCGCTTTGCGGCGAAAAGCCACCTGAGGCCCCGCTGCGCATGCGCAACGATCCCATGATCCCGCTGGCCAAACGTTGCGCGGGCAAAGCCAGCCCTGCTGTTCTGGAAGCAATCGACTGGGCACTGCGCCCTTATGAAGAAGAAAGGCCGCAATCGATTGCAGAGTGGCGCGCCGCCTTCGAGGGCAAGCCATTCAATCGACCTGCGACACCGACACCACTCACAGACAGTGACCCGACAGTAAAAGTAGCCTCTGCGCAAACGATGTCAACGTCCAAACCGGCAGCATCAGTTGCCAAGAACACCAGCGCTCCCGCACAACGCAATACGCGTCTATGGGCAGGCGTGGCGGCTGTCACTGTTGTGGCTGCCGCCGGGATTTTTTATGCTACCGGACCAAGGTCTCCATCGACGGAGTTCTTGTTGCCGCTCACTGTTGAATTGCCCGCAGGCAGCTATGTGATGGGCAGCGAACCCGGGACAGGCGACCCCGACGAGTGGCCTTCACGCCAGGTCACGCTGGCAAGGCCTCTGACCATCGGACAACAAGAAGTCACCATCGAGGAATATCGCGCATTTGCCGAAGCCACCGGACGCCCACAACCCCAGGGCAACGCAACGTTGCCCGTCACCGGCGTCAGCTGGCAGGATGCCAAAGACTATGCCAACTGGCTCAGTCAACAAAGTGGAACATCGTATAGATTACCAAGTGAAGCCGAGTGGGAATATGCCGCGCGACGGGGCAGCCCGTCTGCGTGGCCGTGGGGTGAGAGCGCCGACGGCGCGCAGGTGGTTTGCGCGGGTTGCGACGGGACAAATCCAACTGGGCCGGTCAGTGCCGATGCAGGCAGCCGACTGAACTGGGCAGCAGGCGATTTGTTCAACATGCATGGCAATGTCTGGGAGTGGGTTGAGGACTGCGCTCGGGACAGTTATGTCGGCGCGCCTGCCGATGGCAGCGTCTGGACGGCCACTGACGCTAATACGTGCAGCAGAATTCTGCGTGGCGGCAGCTGGCGGGAGGCCCCCCCGCTGACCCGTAGCGCCTTTCGTGATTGGAAACCCGCTGATACACGGCGTGATGACATAGGGTTCCGTCTTGTCAAAGAGGTCACACGATGAAACTTTTCTCCACTGACCATTTCCACGCACTGGCAGTTCTGGCCTTGTTATTCCCGATGGCCCTGAACGCACAAGATTTTAATGCCGAGCCATACTACGGCGAACTGAATCTGAGTGCTGGTTTTCAGCCTGACCCTTTGATCAGATCATTAATTGCCGGTGGCACTACGGCAGTGAATTCTCAGAATGCCGGATGCAGCGGATTCATCACCGGTGCGCCTGATTTCAGACTGAATTACACACGAGGTGACTATGGTCTGGGGATTTTTGCAGCCTCAGACATCGACACAACCTTGATTGTGCGCGCGCCTGACGGCCAATGGCATTGTAATGATGACTCTGAACACCTGAGCGGCCTTAATCCTGGGCTCAGCTTTTCATCACCAGCCTCGGGGCGTTATGACATCTGGGTGGGGGTGTACAGCAGTGAAAACTCCCTCAAGGATGCACGACTTGTTATTACAGAACTGGCCACCAGCAGTTGGTCCACACTGGATTTGGATACAGAACAACAGGCCTCGCCAACACCCCCGGCCGCGCGCTGGTTTGGAGACGACAGCGGCATCTGGCCCGAAGATGGTGTGTGTGATGACGCCTATTACAGTGGTTCAGGCGCAGGGTCATAGATCTTGGCGTTATACCGTTTTCGCGATGCCACCGATTGCCGACAACTGT
>JAUSPW010000083.1 GCA_030652635.1 Pseudohongiella sp.
GAAAAGCTGCCCATTTCGCGCTGGCAGCGCGACCTGACTGATTCGACCGTGCTGCGCAGTGCCGGTACCGGGTTTGCCCATGCTTTGATTGCTTACCATGCCACCTTAAAAGGTTTGAGCAAACTCAGCATCAATCCGGCAATTCTGCAGCGTGATCTCGATAACAGCTGGGAAGTACTTGCGGAACCCATTCAGACTGTTATGCGCCGCTACGGTATTGAAAAGCCTTATGAAAAACTCAAAGAACTCACGCGTGGCCAGACCATCAACGAAGCAGTATTGTTGACGTTTATCAATTCGCTGGATATTCCGGAGGACGCCAAAGTAACACTGCGCGCCTTACGCCCAGACAACTATATTGGCAACGCAATTGATCAGGCCAACGCGATCTGATTTCTTACTCATTATTTAACGCCCTATTTTTGTGTCACAAGAGGACCTGTCAGTGCTGGATTCCGTATTACCCGAAGATTTTGATGCACACGTTTTTCTGAGAGATTACTGGCAGAAAAAGCCCTTGCTGATTCGTGCAGGCAGCGTGTCCTTTCTGGATTTGATTGAACCAGAGGAGCTGGCAGGCCTTGCTTGTGAGGAAGGCGTGGAGTCCAGACTTGTTCAAGTGAATGAGGCACTCGATACCTGGACATTGCGACAGGGTCCCTTTACCGAGGAAGATTTTTTAAGTTTGCCAGAGTCACATTACAGTCTGTTGGTGCAGGCCGTTGACCAGTGGGTAGATGATGTTGCTGCACTGCTGAGCGACTTCGCGTTCATTCCCTCGTGGCGTATCGATGATGTCATGATCAGTTATGCCACTGATCAAGGTAACGTCGGCCCGCACTTTGATTATTATGATGTGTTTCTGATTCAAGGCATGGGACAAAAGCGCTGGCAGATTGGGGACCTGTGTAACAGTATGACCGAACGCAGTGATGACAGTGGCTTGCGTTTGTTGAAAAATTTTGTGGCGCGCGAGGAATGGATCGTAAACCCCGGCGATATCCTTTATGTACCCCCGGGCTTTGCTCACTACGGTGTGGCTATTGGCAACAGCATGACCTACTCGGTCGGGTTTCGTGCGCCTGCAGTCGCTGATATTTTGAGTGGTGTGTTGGATGATGTGCTGGATGGATTAACAGAAGACCAGCGTTATACCGATGTGTGTGCGCGATTGCCGGTGCACCCAGGCGAAATTACTGCCGACGTTGTGCAACACTTGCAGGATGTCATTCGGGCGCAGATGCTTGACCCCCAGCGTATCAGGCAATGGTTTGGCCGCACGATGACAACGCCCAAGTATCCTTTGCAGGACCATGAGACTGGCGAAGACTCGCATGTGCATGATGAAGATTGTGACCACGATCATGATGCTGATGACCATGAACACATCGTGATAAACAACGCCACAGACTTGAAAGTTGCCATATCAAAGGGCGCCGGTGTCTACAAAGTACCTGGCGCGCGAATCGCGTATGCAATGGCGGATGGAACCGTCGAGTGTTATGCCGATGGCGAGTGCCATGTCTGTGATTTGCGTCTATTAACGCTGTTGCAAGCCTTGGCCACGTCTGGGAAAGTGGATGAAATCGATCGTGGCGTTATTGAAGCCGCGATCGAAGATGCAGAGGCGCTGGCTTTGATTATGACGCTGTACGAAGGCGGCAGTCTGGTAATTGGCTGAAGATGGCTCAAGATGGGTGAATCAGGTGAATCATGTTGCATAGTTTTAAAACAGTCTGCTTGATAATCGCCAAGAGCAGGATAAGACATCAGCAGGTGCTGATTTCGTATTGTGTTTCGGCGTTGATATTCGCGGCTGTCGGCAGTAATGCAGCCGCGCAATCTGAATCTGCAGGCTCGGTCGCCGCTACCAGCGAACGCGCGGCTATCGAGATCATTGCGGTCGAGAACAGAGATCCAGCCTTTGTGCGCGCGGCCATCCGACCCATTCTGGATCCGCGCGGCAGCATTTCACAAGTCGACAACAAATTGATTGTGGCGACCACTGCAAGTAATTTGCAGCAAATCAAAACCTTGATTGAGCAGACCGATCTGCCTGCCCGCCGCCTGGTGGTCAGCGTGGATTTTGACCATGGCAGTTCAAGCATGGTTTCAGGCTCGACAAGTCTTGCAACCCAACAAAGTGTGCAGGCTGTTGAAGGTGATACGGTTGCGTTTGTACAAGCGCCGGATTCTGCCTCGGTACCCCAGTTGACCGTCAAAACATCGATACAGTCAAACCTGGCAGATACCGAAATTGTGATCAGTAATGTGCCCGGTTTTACCGGTTTGCATCGGATACAGTTGAGTCTGGGCGAGTGGTATGTCATCAACCCTGAACAATCTCCGGAAGAGGTGATTGAGTCCATGCGAGATGGCGCTTCTGCAGAGATTCCCGAGCAGCCAGCTGACGACTTTTTGCTGTCTCAGTTTGTGACACAGGTCCCGCCGGTTGTTAATGAACCCGTGCGTCAGGCGCCAATTGCTGTTCGGGTGGACGTGCTGCCCTGATGTACCCTCTTTTTTTGCAGGTTTTGCCATACCAGCGCGATAGCAAGTTGCTTATGAGCTTACTGTCTCCATTCGCCGGTTGCATCTGTCTGGAAAGTGGTTTGACCGACCAGCTGGAAGCGCGCTATGACATTCTGACAGCCCTGCCCTCCGTGCAGCAGCGCGTAATGGCCGAACCTAGCAAGCAGGCACAGGCATTCAAACTTGCTCAAACCTTGATCGATCACTACCGCCCGGATCACGCTGGTATAAAAGAGCTGGAAGCGCTCAGGCATCTGCCATTCAGCGGTGGATTGATGGGCTTTTTTGGGTATGAAGCCGCCAGCATCAGCCCTCATGCCCTGCCCCACAACGCATCGTCTGTCCCTGTTGCGGATGCCTCGCAGTTGGCGCAAATTCCGATCGCCGTATTTGGTTTGTATGATTGGGCGATTATTGTTGATCATCAACAGGCGCGTTCGGAACTGTTTATTCTGCCGCAGTGCCCGCCAGACATTCGTCAGCAGGTACTTGATGTGAGCGCGGAATACATCTCCTTGACCGTGTCAGCATCGTTTGGCACTGGGTCGTTTACCCAGGACAGTTGCACGGGATTGCTTGAAAGCTTTAAGCCCATGATAGACAAGGCGCAGTATGCGCAGTCGTTTGATCGCTTAAAAAACTGGATACTGGCGGGAGACTGCTACCAGGCTAACCTTGCTATTCCCTTTGCTGCGCCGTTTCAAGGCAGTGCATTCAGTATCTACAGTATTCTGCGACAACAAAGCCAAAGCCCGTTTTCAGCATTTATTGATGCAGGTGATTTTCAGATTTTGAGTGTTTCACCTGAGCGGTTCTTGTCGGTAATTGACGGTCGCGTGTTTACCCAGCCCATCAAAGGTACCCGTAAACGACTTGCTGACCCAGACGAAGACAGCGCTGTACAGCAGGTGCTGCTCAGCAGTGAAAAGGATAAAGCGGAAAATCTGATGATTGTGGATCTGTTGCGCAATGATCTTGGGCGTGTATGTGTTACCGGGTCGGTTAAAACGGAGTCGCTGTTCAAGCTGCACAGCTTTACACATGTGCATCATTTGATCAGCACCATCAGTGCGCAACTGCCAGCAGACAGCAGCCCACTGGCCTTGCTGGAGAGCTGCTTCCCCGGTGGTTCAATCACCGGCGCGCCTAAAATACGTGCCATGCAGATTATTGCAGAGCTGGAGCAGGCGCCCCGAACTGTCTATTGCGGCAGTATTTTTTATTGCGATTACTTTGATCGCATGGACAGCAGTATTTTGATCCGAACACTTCTGAGTACCGGGCAACAACTGTTTTGTTGGGGCGGCAGTGGCGTGGTGGCAGATTCAGTGATGGCGGAAGAATATCAGGAATGTCTTGATAAAGTTTCCGCACTCATGAATCTGCCCATTGCAGACCAATGTGCATGATTCACACAGAAGAGGACACGCACGCTGTTAGAAAGTAAGCGCGCGATTGCTGGCCTTCAGAAATTCACGTTTAAGGTCGTCGTATTCATGCACGGCCGGGAATTGTGGGAACTCGCGGATCACGTTGTCAGGTGCGCGGAACAGAATGCCTGCCTCTGCCTCTGCAAGCATGGTGGTGTCGTTATACGAATCGCCCGCCGCAATACAACGATAATTCAGACTGTGAAAGGCTTTTACGGACTGACGCTTGGGGTCTTTTTGGCGCAGGTGGTAGTTCACAATCATACCTTTTTCATCTGATTCAAGACGGTGACAGAGTAAGGTTGGGAACCCCAGTTGGCGCATTAACGGCTGCGCAAACTCGTAGTATGTATCGGACAAAATAACCACCTGAAAGCGCTCGCGAAGCCAGTCCACAAATTCACGCGCACCCGGCATGGGCGCCATGCCAGCGATCACCTGCTGAATATCCGGAAGCCCCAGACCATGGTCACGCAGAATACGCAGGCGTTGCTGCATGAGTACGTCGTAATCCGGGATGTCACGTGTTGTGGCCCGCAGTTCCTTAATTCCGGTGCGCTCGGAAAAATCTATCCAGATTTCCGGCACCAATACCCCTTCAAGATCAAGACAGGCAATTTCCACGCGATATCCCCTCAGGATTAACAGAATTCAACAAAGCCGCGATTTTATAGTGCCAATGCGATGCTTGCCAGTCTGAACCACACTGATTGAGCAACTGTTGATGGTTTCCCTGTTCGCCGCTGACCGGTCGCTTGTTGTAACATGGCGTAGTCACGGAACAGGAGCCCGGAAATCACCATGATCAATGCCAACAACATCACTGACATTAATGAAAAGTTTCAGTCTATGGAGCCGCGCGCCATTCTTGCGGAAGTGTTTTCAGTCTTCCCAAATGCTGTGGTTTCATTCAGTGGTGCCGAAGATGTTGCACTGGTCGTGATGGCGAAAAAGCTCAATCCCGATGTGCGTGTTTTCACATTGGATACCGGTCGTTTGCACCCGGAAACGTACCGTTTTATTGAAGAAGTGCGTCAAAAATACAGTCTGGATATTGAGTTTATGTATCCTGACAGCCTCGCCGTTCAGTCCCTCACCCGCAAGAAAGGTCTGTTCAGTTTTTATCAGGACGGACATGAGCAGTGCTGTGCAATTCGTAAAACAGAGCCTTTACGCCGTAAACTTGCCACTGAGCAGGCCTGGATAACCGGTCAACGCAGGGATCAAAGCCCCACCCGTACAAACGTCCCTGTCGCACAAATCGATAGTACTTTTGCAGCACCCGGGCGCAGTTTGTTGAAATTTAATCCGTTTGCCAATTGGCGCTCAAAAGACGTGTGGGACTATATACGGATGTTTGATCTGCCCTACAACGCCCTGCATGATCGTGGGTTTGTCAGTATTGGCTGTGAACCGTGCACCAAGGCCATTGGTCCAAATCAGCATGAGCGCGAGGGTCGATGGTGGTGGGAAGAGGCCACTGCCAAAGAGTGTGGCCTTCACAAACTGCCGGATTGATCTGACTCATCGTTTTCGGGTGGTCTTATCGGCTGGGTAAGACCACATCTGCAAACAACGCATCAACCTCGCTCTGAGACTGACAGGCCAACACTTTTTCCACGGTATCGCGATCGAGGTGGTCGGCAAACATATGGATGAAGTCAAGCATATAGGCCCGTAACAGGCTGCCTTTACGAAACCCGATACGCGTAATACTGTCTTCAAATAAGTGGCTGGCATCTATAGCAACCAGATCAGAGTCTTTGTCCGCATCATAGGCCATGTGCGCCACAATACCGACACCAAGACCCAGCCTTACATAGGTTTTGATAACGTCGGCATCCGCCGCGGTAAACACAACTTTAGGGTGTAAACCCAGTTTTTCAAACGCATCATCCAATCTTGCGCGGCCAGTAAAACCGGGTACATAGGTGACCAGCGGATAATGTGCGAGTTCTTCCAGCGTGACACTTGCCTGTGTGGCCAGTACATGATCTTTGGGTACCAGAACGGCCCTGTTCCATCGGTAACACGGCATCATCATCAAGTCACTGAACAACTCCATGGCTTCCGTGGCAATGGCAAAATCAGCGGTGCCCTTTGCTGCAATTTCAGCAATCTGATAAGGCGTGCCCTGATGCAGCTGCAAAGAAACATTAGGATAGGCATCGATAAAGCGTCGCACGATCGGAGGTAAAACATATCGGCTTTGGGTGTGTGTTGTTGCAATGGCCAGACTGCCTGCGCGCTCATCACTGAAGTCGGCAGCCAGTTTCATCAGGTTCTCGGACTGCTGTAATACAATCATTGCCTGTTCAATAATTGCTTTACCCGCAGGCGTCATGCCACTGATATGTTTGCCATTTCTGACAAAGATGCCGATGCCGAGCTCGGCTTCCAGAGCCAGAATCTGTTTGCTCACACCCGATTGTGAGGTATGCAGGCGCAGGGAGGCTGCTGATACATTAAGCCCCTGGTTAGCGACTTCGCAAATGTAGCGTAGTTGTTGCAATTTCATGAAGTATGGTGCCTGTCATAATGCGCTTGCGCGAAAAAACTATGTTTGCTGGGTAGAGCCAGGTATCACTGCTGGCTCATTGGCGACGCCATGCGGAACATGTCCCGTTGCGACATGTTGGCGCGCCGAGTCACAATGACCCTGTTGGTCGTCAAAAAATACATCGGCTTCATACGCTTTCAGAAAAACACCCTTCTCCATACCGCCCAGAAACAACGATTCATCAATGCGAATATTCCATGCGCGCAGCGTACGGACTACGCGTTCATGGGCTGGCGCCGAACGTGCAGTTACCAGACAGGTCCGAATGGGAGACTCTCCCGGCGCAAAGGCCAGCTGCAGTTGTTGCAGCGCAGCCAGAAACGGTTTGAACGGGCCGCCAGACAAGGGCTGGTTGGCCGACAATTTTTCATTGCGTGCAAAAGCTTCCAGACCTTGGGTTTTATAAATTCTCTCAGATTCATCTGAAAACAACACGGCATCACCATCAAACGCAAATCTGAGTGCATCGTCTCGCCCGGTATTGCCGGCAGATGGCAGAATGGTAGCGGCAGCAACACCCTGCTCTAAGGCCTGTCTGACATCCGAGCCATCTAAAGACAAAAACAGATGGCTGTTAAACGCAGAAATATATCGGTAAGGACTGCTGCCGCCTGAAAACGCGGCGCGTGTAATCCCCAGCTTGTAATGCTCGATGGAATTGAATACGCGCAAACCGGTGTCTGCGCTGTTTCTGGACAGCAGGATGACCTCAACACGTGGGGCACCCAGCATGACATTCAGGTGTAGAAGTTTCTTAACCAGATTAAATGCTCCGCCAGATTGCAGCGGCTCATTCTCATGGGCGATCTGATACTTTTGATAAGCATCAAGCCCCTGTTCTTCGAAAATCTGATGGCTTTCAGTCAGATCAAACAAAGCCCGTGATGAAATGGCAATCACCAATTTACTGTTGGGTTGTGGTGCCAGGTTTTTGGGCGTGGTTTCTGACATGGTGGACATTCCTGTAAGCTGGCGGTCAGCTAAAACACACGAGTAAAATGCGATGCCGATGCCAATACAAATCTGTTACGGTGGCTTCTGACAAGGAATTCTCTTCAGGTAAATCGATGAACAGTAAAGATACAACAAATATCAAACCTGAAATAGCACTGGTGTTATCGGGTGGTGGTGCCAGAGCAGCCTATCAGGTCGGTGCCTTGCGCGGCATCGCCAGTGTATTGCCAAAAGATATCTGCAACCCCTTTCAGATTATTTCCGGTACCTCTGCAGGCGCCATGAATGCTGTAGGGCTGGCCACACATGCGCATAAAATGCGCACGGGCGTTAAGATGCTGGAGTATGTCTGGCGCAATATCAGCAGTGACAAAATTTACCGACTTGATTCTGCGGGCTTGGTCAGCAGCGCCTCAAACTGGGTGTTTTCTTTTTTGGCCAATCGCAAAGCGCGTACACCTGCCTCATTGCTCGATAACAGTCCCCTAGATAACTTGTTGCATGAGATTCTGCGACTGGAGCGGATCAATGAAAATATGCAGGCCGGTTATCTGGATAGCCTAGTCGTGACGGCATCCGGCTATACCAGCGGCGAATCAGTTTCGTTTTTTCAAAGCAGCAAGCCGGTTGAAAACTGGCAGCGATCGCATCGGGTGGGTATTCGTACCGAATTACGACATCGGCATTTGCTGGCATCGTCTGCAATACCAACGCTGTTTCCAGCGGTGAAAATCAATCGAGAGTTTTTTGGAGATGGTGCTATCAGGCAACTGGCTCCCCTGAGCCCTGCCATCCATATGGGTGCAGATAAAATTCTTGCCATCGGGGTCAGTGGCAGTCGCACCCGACGGCCGGCCAAAGGTGATCAGGTGACACAACCTTCCTTGTCGCAGATTGTAGGTCACGTATTGAACAGTGCATTTGTGGATACGCTGGAAAGTGACATGGCGGTGCTTCGTCGATACAACGCGCTGATTCCTTTGTGCTCGAAGCAGACTGCGCTTGATGTCAGGCCGATTGAGTTGCTGGAAATTACACCCAGTCTGGATCTCAACCGTATTGCGGAAGACTATTATCAGACCTTGCCGAAGTCTATCCGGTTGTTTATCAGAGACACCAATTCCAGCTCGATTGCCAGTCTATTGATGTTTGAGAAGGAGTACTGCGAGGCACTCATGGATCTGGGCATCGCCGATGCGTTGGCAAAACGGGAGCAGATCCAAGAGTTTTTCCTGCGTTAAATCATGTCAGATCAGAACGAGTAGCTGAATCCAACGACCAGCTTGTCTTCCTGATCAGTACCATTACGATCTTTGCCACCGATGATGTAGGTGGTAAAGAATTCAGCAGGCAATTCAGCGATGCCTTTGCTCAGCGTGATGTCCAGGCTTCTGAACGCGCCGCTTTCCGCAGTTGCAGGAATGAATTTGCCTTTGTCTTCATAGGTTGCATAGCTGGCAGTGACGCCAAGACCGAAACCTTCGCCAAGATCAAAGCTGGTACCAAAGGTGAAGAACATGTCTCCCTGGTTTGACCAGGTAGCATCTTCAGCCATGTACTTCATGCCAAAATCCAGACCGCCAAAGCTCAAGCCAAGGTAGGGTTCCATAACGCTTGCACCGCTGTCGTCCATGTACCAGTAGTACAGTGCACCGAAGTCGTATGACAGGCCGCCGCTTTCGCCTGAGTATCCTGCGTAGAAGTTGTTCTCAACGGTGGTGCTGAGATCAGGAGTCCCGTAGCTCAGGTTTGATGCCCACCAGCCAGAGTACCAGCCACTTTCTGTGCTGGTCAGATCGAATCCGGCCTGCACTGCTGCGCCATCGTTCTCCGGTGTATTGGTAATGCCACGGAATACGTAGCCTGATACCACACCGACGTTGCCGGCAATTTCCACTTCAGCGTGAGCCGGTTTTACTGCGAAGATGCTTGCTGCTGCCATAAGGGCTGTGCCACCGAGTACGGCCAGTTTGCTTTTCGCTGCAACGTTGATTACCTGCATAGTGTTCACTCCTGATTCACTGTTTAGTGCTTGATAGTAAGTTCTTTCTTGTTGGGTCCGAATCGTGTTTGCAATTCGCCCGGACTTACTTTCCAAGGAGCAATACCTGTGCCAACATACAAAATATTAATAATTACAACAAGATAGTCATCCTACCCAAAACCTGCCTAAAACCTGACGCTCTATTCTGGTGCATAAAAAGTCGGGAATGCGCTGGAATGAAGCCTGTGTGTGAGCAAAATAACCAATAACCATACGTAGTCTCAGATGAGACTACGTTGAATGGCGTATACGTTTATCGGCAGAGTGTCAGGCGTCGACGATCTGGTGATCAAGGTGTGCAGTGAGCTCTGCAGGAAGGTTCAGACGGTGTGCGAGGACTTCTATGTAAGCCCGCTCTGCCGGATGGTCGATATCAATAGCCAGACGTGAGACCAGATAAACTTCAGACGCTTGTTCTATACCTTGTACCGAGCTTACCAGTGCGTCGACATCAACCGGTTTACGTAAGGCATCAAATACAAATGCTTTGCTCTCCGCATCCAGAGATAACTTTTCGACTTGCTCAAAAATCACTGTCTGTTCTTTGTTATCGATATGACCATCGGCCTTAGCGGCGTAGATCATGGCGGTGACCAAGGTCAGCGAAAAGTTCTGGCCTGACGCTGTGTTGGCCGGCGGCGCTAAAAAGCGTGGGTCGACGTTTGCAATGTCATTAACGGTTGCTATCGGTGCAGTCTGTACCTGTTTGCCTTGTTGCCAATTCTGGTAGGCCTTGTAAGCCAGCGCGCCGGCAGCTGCTGCGCCACCATAACCGATGACACCGCCGGCCATTTTCCGCATCTTTTTGCTGCCAATCAGTAGCCCTAACACACCACCCAGCGCCGCGCCTTTGCCAAAACCGCCACCCATCATGCCGCCCAGCGGGCTGCTGTTAAAGGCGTTGTTCTGCTCAGTCATGCCTTGCTGCGGGTTTTGGCGACCGGAACCCAGAAATTGCTCAAACAGTTTGTTTGCATCCATTGTTTATCCTCATGGTTGTCCGTGAAAAAAGATTTCTGTCTCTCTGAGGGCGCAAGAGCTCAAAGAGCGCGAACACGTGCAGTTTTGCCTTTTATTTTGCCTTTGCTCAGTATCTGTTTTCCCAGTTCTGCCTTTTGCCGATTAATTGCCACATAGGCGGCCTGGTGGGTAATACGTATATTCCCCACATCAGATCTATCCAGCTCGCCGGTGCCTGTTAAGGCTCCTAACACGTCGGTGGGACGGATTTTGTCACGTTTGCCGCCATCAATGATCAAGGTAGCCATACTTGCCGGCGGTGGCGGCTGTTTCAACACTGATGCCGGTGGCAGCGCGGATAAGGCTTGGTCAGTACCTTTGTCAAACGAAGTGAATGTGCATGCCCTGCCCTTCGCGCCGGCACGTCCTGTGCGCCCGATCCGATGGGTATGGGTTTCACGATCGCGCGCTTCATGATAATTGACCACCAGATCGAGGCCAATAATATCAAGACCGCGTGCGGCAACATCCGTGGCTACCAGCACGCGTGCGCTACCATTGCTGAAGCGGATAAATGCCTGGTCGCGGTCGCGTTGGTCCATCTCGCCATGTAATGCCAGCGCAGAAAAACCGGTGCGTGTCAGTCGCTGACACACCTCATCAACGTCGTTGCGAGTTGTGCAAAAAACCAAGGCATTGTCGGGTTTAAAATGCAGCAAAATTCGCTTCAAAGCATCGAGTCTTGATTCGTCGTCGCCCGTCAGATAAGTCAGCTCATCAATATCCGGGGCAGTTTCAGTCTCTTGAAGCTGTGCGTAAACCGGCTCCAGTAATATTTTGTCAGACAAGTAGCGGATTTCAGGTGAATAGGTTGCACTGAAAAACAGGATTTGTGGTCTGCCGGCTGAGCCTGATTGTGCTGATTTCTGGATAGTCAGTTCCGCCAGGACATTTTCAACAGAAGGCAAAAATCCCATATCAAGCATACGATCCGCTTCATCCAGAACCAGACAATTGATGTTGGCCAGTTCCAGCGATCTACGTTGCAAGTGGTCTTCGATACGTCCGGGCGTGCCAACGATGATGTGCGCGCCGTGATTTAAGGAATCGGCCTGCACCGCTATTGGGCGGCCCCCACACAGGCTCAGCACTTTGACATTGGGCATCAGTCTGGCAAGACGGCGTATTTCTTCAGCTACCTGATCAGACAGTTCGCGCGTAGGGCACAAAATCAAGGCTTGTGGCTTGAACAATGTAGCGTCCAGTTTTTGCAGAATCCCAAGGCCAAATGCGGCAGTCTTGCCAGAGCCTGTTTTCCCCTGTGCCATCACGTCGCGCCCCGCCAGTACGGCTGGCAGGCTGAGTTGTTGAACCGGTGTCATCTGGGTAAAAGCCAGTGCCGCGAGGTTCTGCAGCAGCGCGGTATGTAATTGCAGTTGTGAAAAATCAGTGTCTGACATATTTATTTCCAGAAAAGCACAGCGATGAAGAAATTGCGGGCGAGCAGTGTATCACTTGAAGAGGCTTCGATGGCGGGTTCCCCTTGCTTGATGAAAGACCTACAATACCCGCAGTCCCTGATATAGAGAGCTGATTGATGTCTGTAAGCATAAAAACCCCGGAAGATATCGAGAAAATGCGCGTAGCCGGTCGTCTGGCTGGCGAAGTACTCGAAATGATTGAGCCCTTTGTTCAAGTGGGTGTCAGCACCGGTGAATTAGACCGGATCTGTCACGATTATATTGTCAACGTACAGAACGCTATCCCGGCACCGCTCAACTACAACGGGTTTCCCAAGTCAATTTGTACGTCGCTGAACCATGTGGTTTGCCACGGTATCCCCAGCGACAGCAAGATCTTAAAAAGTGGTGATATTCTCAATATTGACATTACCGTGATAAAAGATGGTTTTCACGGCGACACCAGCAAGATGTTTATGCTGGGCGATGTTGCACCCCATGCAAAACGACTGATCAAGGTCACTCAGGAATGCCTGTATAAAGCCATTGAAATTGTGAAACCCGGAATCCGTCTTGGCGATATTGGCCATGTTATCCAGACCCATGCCGAGGCTAACAATTATTCAGTGGTTCGTGAGTATTGTGGGCACGGTATAGGACGTATTTTCCACGAGGACCCTCAGGTATTACATTATGGTAAACCTGATACTGGCACGCTGGTGCTTGAAGGAATGACCTTCACCATTGAACCCATGATCAATCTGGGTGAACGACATACCAAGTTATCCAAAACAGATGGTTGGACAGTCACTACACGTGATCGACGTCTGTCCGCGCAGTGGGAGCATACACTGGCGGTTACCGCCACAGGCTGCGAAGTACTGACGCGTCGCAAAGAAGAAGAGTTGTTTAAGTAATTGTCCACTGCTTGAAAATCGAACTGTTCAGATCTCCTGCTTTTTAGCTTACAAATCTATTTATGCCCGTCATTCGATGTGGACGGGCGATAGACGTCGAGGGTGTGCACGATGAGTGTTGATTTATCGATTGCCGTAACAGATAACCCGAATATTCATGTCAACCATCCGGGATGGGCGGATCACACACTGTTTGATACCTTGGCCTTTGATCAGAAACTAGGCTCGGGTATGCCCACTGTTACCTTGTTCAAGGACGTGTTAGCGCAGACCCAGCAGGAGCTGGATCGACGTTATCGCGCAGGAGCTGAAATCAGTAACCTGGTCTGTGGTCGGGCATGGTTTATGGATGAATTACTGCGTCGTGCCTGGCGTTTGTTTGATTGGAAAAACAGTGAACATCTCAGTTTATTGGCGGTGGGTGGTTATGGGCGCGGCGAATTGCACCCGCATTCAGATATCGATCTGTTGTTATTGATGCGGGGTGACCAGTCCGCAATAAACAGGGAAGCTTTGAGCAAATTTTTTACCTTTCTGTGGGATATCTATCTCGAGATAGGCCTGAGTGTGCGCACCATAGTGCAGTGTCGCGAAGAGGCTGTGAAAGACATCACCGTGGCGACCAGTCTGATGGAGTCCAGAACGATCGTGGGTCCCGCTGCCAACCCGGAATCCTTGCGCCTGGAAATGATTGCGTTAACACAGGATGCCAGCGTGTGGCCTGCTCGAGAGTTTTTTACCGCCAAACGCGACGAACAGATTGCACGGCACAATAAGTATTACGACATTGATTATGCACTAGAACCCAATGTGAAAACTTCGCCGGGAGGTCTGCGTGATATCCAGACGATTGGCTGGATCGCCAAGCGTCACTATGACGCCGATAACCTGGCAGATCTTGTTGCACTTGGATTTTTGTTACCCTCTGAATATGAGCAGCTTTATAAAGGCGAACAACTGCTATGGAAGCTGCGTTACGGTTTGCATTTGCTCGCGGGTCGCAAAGAAGATCGCTTGTTGTTTGACAAGCAGCGCGATCTGGCCGCGATGTTTGGTTTTCAGGATGATAACAAGAGTCTTGCGGTCGAAAAGTTGATGCAAGAGTATTACCGAGCGGTAGCGACCCTTCGCGCTTTAAACGACGTGTTGCTGCAACACTTTGATGAAGCAATTCTCAGAGCGGGCGAAAAGGTAGAGATCACTCGAATCAACAACCGCTTCCAGATTCGCAATAATTATATTGAAGTCACAGACAGCGGCATTTTTAAACGGTTTCCATTTGCATTGATGGAAGTTTTTGTTTTGATGGCACAAAACCCTGAAATCAAAGGTGTGCGTGCGGCAACGATTCGATTGATTCATGAGTATCGCACACTCATTGATAGCAAATTCCGGGTGGATATCAGGAATACCACGCTGTTTATGGAGTTGTTGCGCTCTCCCAATGACCTGACTACTCAGCTCAGACGTATGGCCCGCTATGGCATTCTGGGGCGCTACTTGCCTGAGTTTGGCGCCATAACCGGCAAGATGCAGCATGACCTGTTTCATATTTACACAGTCGATGCGCATACCTTGCAGGTGGTTGAGAATATGCGCCGCTTCCGTTTGCCGGAGGCAAAAGATCTGTATCCCATTGCAGCACATATCATCACAAAATTGCCCAAAGTTGAGCTGCTTTATATCGCTGGCCTGTACCACGATATCGCCAAAGGTCGCGGAGGAGATCACTCAACACTGGGTATGGAAGATGCGACCGCGTTTTGCCAGCGCCATCACCTGAGTGCGTGGGATACAAAACTGGTGTGCTGGCTGATTGGAAAACATCTGTTGATGTCGATGACAGCGCAACGCAAAGACATTTCGGATCCTGAAGTCATTCAAGACTTTGCCGTGCAGGTTGGTGACAAGCTGCATCTGGATTATTTATACGCGCTGACGGTTGCTGATATCAATGCAACCAATCCTACGTTGTGGAATGCCTGGCGCGCGTCTTTGCTGCGACAATTGTATTTGAGTACAAAAAAGGCACTGCGCAGAGGCCTCGAAAATCCGATTGATCGACAGGATCGGATCAAGGACAAACAAGAAAGCGCCTTGCTGAAATTACGCGATAAAGGTTTGTCGGACGCCGAGATTCAAAGCATCTGGGAGAATACCGATGATGAATATTTTGTGCGTGAATCAGCCGCCAATATTGTCTGGCATACGGAGTCGATTGCCCGACACAAGCAGCAACATGGTGCAGAAGAGACCCTGATTCTGGTTCAGGATACCGCAGACTCTCTGGCTGACGGTGCTACCCACATTTTTATTTATACCGTCAACCGCCGCCATCTGTTTGCGAGCAGCGCGGCAGCCATGGAGCAGCTGGGACTGAACATTCAGGATGCGCGAATTTTTACTTCCAGCAAAAACTTTTGCATGAACACCTACTCTGTGCTGGAAATGGATGGCACGGCGATTGGCGATAATCCTCAACGCGTCAGCCAGATTAAAAAGCTGTTGTGTGAGTATCTGGCCGAGCCGTCAGCTCATCTGCGGGTTTCCAGAAAACGACGTTCCCGAAAACTGCAGCATTTTGGTCAGCAAGTTGAAACTGCCGTGATAAACAAAGACGGTCAGCCATGGTCAACACTGGAGGTCAACTGCATCGATAAACCGGGCATTCTTGCCGCCATTGGAAAGGTATTCGCAGAGCAGGAAATACAATTGCTAAATGCCCGCATTGCCACGCTTGGCGAGCGCGTTGAGGATTTGTTTTTTATTGCAGATGCCAATGATCAACCTGTTTGTAATCCACTTGCCATCGAAAAGCTGCAAAAGGCTTTGCAGCTGGAACTGGAAGCCTGACACTGATAAGTCAGCAGTCTTGGTACTGACTGTATGCAATGATTTTATAGAGAACGGATAAACAAGGATTCAAGTATGAATAACAGCAATTTCCACAGTTTTGGACTGGGTCTGGCGACACTGGATTCACAAGGCAAAATAATCGAAGTTTATTTTCCTGAACCCATTGTCAATCCCGCGCCAGAGACGGTTCTTGCCTTGAGCGCCCATTGCGGATACCAGGCAGGCAATTCTGATATCAAGTTGTCCTCAGCCCAGCGTTCAAGCATTTCAGAGGACCCCGCCATTGCGATGAGTGATTTGCTGCGTGATACATTAAGAACGACGCATTCAACGGTTGTTGCGATGTTCCTCGCGGAAAACAGTGCTCCTTCAAGTGTTGCTGAAGTGTATCTCAAGCTGCACCTGCTCTCTCACCGACTGTGTAAGCCCCATTCACTGAATCTGCAGGGTGCTTTTGGCATACTCAGAAACATTGCATGGACCAATCAGGGCGCGATAGCTGTGGAAGAGCTTTCTGCCAGACAGCTGCAGGCACGCAGCAAAGGTGAAATGCTCGATGTGATGTCCGTTGATAAATTTCCGAAGATGGTTAATTACGTTGTCCCATCAGGTGTCAGAATCGCGGACACCGCGCGTGTGAGATTGGGTGCGTATGTGGGTGAAGGCACCACAGTAATGCACGAAGGGTTTATCAATTTTAATGCTGGAACAGAAGGTTCCGCGATGGTTGAGGGACGAATTTCTGCGGGTGTTGTTGTGGGCGAAGGCAGCGACCTTGGCGGAGGTTGCTCAACGATGGGTACCTTGTCAGGCGGTGGCACGGCCATAATTTCTGTTGGGCGCGATTGCCTGGTAGGCGCCAATGCTGGTATCGGAATCGCACTGGGCGACCGCTGTATCGTTGAAGCTGGTCTCTACGTTACGGGTGGCACGATTGTCAGCGTCCTGGATCATGAAGGAAATCTTGTCCAGCACATCAAGGCGCGTGATTTATCTGGACGCAGTGATCTGTTATTCCGCAGAAACTCGCAAACCGGGGCAGTGGAATGTAAAACCAATAAAACCAGTATTGCACTAAATGAAGAGTTGCACAGTCATAACTGAGATCAACCCGCTATTGGAGGCAGGCTTTAAACATGTCACACAAAATTAACACCGAGCTGCTTTCTGCAACGGCAGCACTGGCTGTGCAGATGATGCGTATTCCATCCGTGACGCCTGACGATAAAGGCTGCAATCAAATCATGATCGATCGCCTGTCTGCGCTAGGATTTAGTGTTGAGACCATGCGATTTGGCAATGTGAATAATTTTTGGGCTAGATATGGGCAACGCGGTCCAGTTCTCTGTTTTGCGGGCCATACCGACGTGGTTCCTTCCGGGCCTGAGGAAAAGTGGTTATCCCCGCCATTTGAACCTGCGATTCGTGATGCGCATTTGTTTGGTCGTGGTGCGGCTGATATGAAAGGCAGTCTTGCAGCCATGATCACGGCTTGTGAAGCCGTGTTGGCCGACACTCAGATAAATGACGATGAACTGTCGGGCTCGCTGGCATTTCTGATCACAGCTGATGAAGAAGGTGCGGCCATACATGGGACTCGTGAAGTCATCAGCACACTCGAGCAACGCAACGAAAAGATTACCTGGTGTGTGGTCGGAGAGCCCAGCAGTACCGATCAGCTTGGTGATGTGGTTAAAGTGGGACGGCGCGGCTCATTACACGGCGTTTTGACTGTTCACGGTGTTCAGGGTCATATTGCCTACCCGCATCTTGCCCGTAATCCCATCCATCAGGCAATGCTGCCTTTAAACGAACTGTGTCAGGAAGTCTGGGATCATGGTAATGATGTGTTTCCACCAACCAGTTTCCAGATTTCCAATATACATGCCGGCACCGGTGTTGATAATGTCATTCCGGGCACTTTGCAAGCGGTATTCAATTTTCGGTTTTCGACAGAGCTTAATGAGTCGACCATCAGGCAACGAACAGAAGCTATTCTCGATAAATATGAACTGGAATATACCCTGGATTGGAAGTTGTCAGGATTACCCTTTCTGACCCGTAACGAAGGTTTGATTAACGCTGTCCGCGATAGTATTCATGATGTCACTGGCCTTACTACTACGCCATCGACGACGGGCGGTACCTCAGATGGTCGCTTTATTGCACCTACCGGTGCGCAAGTTGTTGAGCTTGGTCCGTGCAATGCCAGTATTCACAAAATTGATGAAAATGTGCGTTTAACAGACCTTGATCAGCTCAGTCTGATCTATCAGGGCATTATCAGGCGTTTGCTTTTACCTGCATAAATATCAAAACGACTGGTTTTTCCCGTGATT
>JAUSPW010000094.1 GCA_030652635.1 Pseudohongiella sp.
TATCACCGGGTCCGGCTTGGGTCTTGCCATCGTGAAGCATATTGCAAACATGCATCAGGCCGATATTCAGCTTTCTCGCTCACAAAACCTGGGCGGTTTGTGTGTCACCGTTATTTTTCAGGCGTATCAACAGGATAATCCAGCATGACAAAGCCTCTTTTTAAATTTGCGACACCTGTGATACGGCTGTTACTGCTGCTCAGTATGGGTGGTTTTTGGATGGTGGCGGAGTCGGCAGAACCCTTGGTTTTCACGCTTCGCATCAAAGACCATTTGTTTATTCCCGCAGAGCTGCTGGTGCCTGCCAACACACGATTTCGTTTGAGAATTGTGAACGAAGATGCAACTGCGGAAGAGTTCGAAAGCGCTTCTCTGAATCGGGAAAAAGTCATCATGGGACGCAGTGAAGGCATCATTCATTTAGGCCCGCTGGCACCGGGCGAATACAGTTTTTTTGGTGAGTTCAATCCTCGTACTGCGCTTGGTCGTCTGATTGTTAATGAGACAGATCATGATTGATGCGGTAGTGATTGTCTTGCGCGAAGTGTTGGAGGCCATGCTGGTCTGCTGCGTATTGCTTGCCTCGTCTTACGCGCTGGGAGCGAAACGCATCTGGCTGTTACCGGTCACGTTATTCGCCGTCGGTGGCGCCTTGATGTACGCCACCAATCTGACCGTCTTGACGGATTTATTTGATGGTCGCGGCCAGGAATTGACCAATGTTTTATTGTTGATATTAACTGGTGCCAGTCTGCTGTTTTATCTGGCGCAACTGCCAGGTGTTATCACACAGAAAACCAGCGGCGTCACGCCAGCGCTTTACGCGTCGTTGATTGTTGCATCCGCAGCGGCGATGGTTCGAGAGTTGGCCGAGATATTTATCTATATTTTTTCCTACGGCATCGCGTCCGGGCAAACAGCCCCGGTGGTATCCGGCGCAGTAATTGGTGCGGGCGTCGGCGTCAGTCTTGGTATTTTTATTTTTTTTGGGTTGTTGTGGCTTGGCAAAAGACGCTGTCTGCAGGTGTCAGCAGTTTTGCTCAGTTTGATAGGTGCCGGGATGATGTCGCAAGCCACCCGCTTTTTGGTGCAATCCGGTTTGCTGCCTGGGGAACATATCGTCTGGGACAGCAGTTGGTTGATCTCTGAGTCGTCTTTAACGGGTGAATTACTGCATGCCTTGCTGGGTTACGACGCGACGCCGGGCATTGAACAGCTGACGGTGTATTTTGCAAGTTTGCTGATAGCGATCTTGCTGCTACGCAAGCTCTCGGTTAACCAAAGCCTGGATGTGGATTCCCTGCGCCACTAACGCCGTCTGCATAGCGCGTGCAAACCTCAGCGCGTGTGCTGAGTCTCCGTGTATACACAGCGTATCTGCCTTGATGCTGATTAGGTGGTCATCCAATGTATTGATGGGGG
>JAUSPW010000100.1 GCA_030652635.1 Pseudohongiella sp.
GAAATCTGGCAGGCTACCGGGTTCGGCACTACGTTTATGGTCATCACCGACCAAGGTAATGTCATCATTGATACATCATTGCCCGCGACAGCACCCCGACATAAGCAACTATTGCAGGCCGTCAGTGACGCACCGGTGCGCTACATCGTCTTGACTCATGCTCATGGTGATCACATAGGGGGCGTGCAGCTTTGGCGCGAGGAGGGCACTGAGATCATCGCCCATTCAGAACATGAAGAATTTATGCATTATCAGACACGTCTGGCAGGCATGTTTGCACTGCGCAACGCCGCCCAGTTTCCGGATCTGCCTCGCCCGACCGGGAATGCTGCCCAGGCTGCACAAAGCAATCCGGGCAACTACGACGCGCGGATTCAGCCAACCATTCTGTTTGATCGGGACTACGCGTTTGAGTTAGGCGGCCTGACCTTTGAGATCCTCCATACCCCAGGCGAAACTTACGACCATTTGTCGGTCTGGATACCCGAACTGAAAGCCGTCTTTGTGGGTGACAACTTTTATGGTTCCTTCCCCAATATTTATACACTGCGTGGCACCAAACCACGCTGGGCGCTGGATTATGTCAACTCACTCAACAAAGTGCTGGCACTGCAGCCAGACATCATGATTCCCAGTCATGGCGACGCCATCCACGGCAATTCCATGATCAATCAGGCCGTCAGCAAGTATCGCGATGCCATTCTGCATGTGCACGACCAAACGGTTGCAGGCATGAATCAGGGCAAAGATGTGTACACACTGATGCAGGAAATCACCTTGCCAGATGACCTGAATATCGGCGAGGAATACGGCGCCATTTCATGGACAGTGCGCGGTATCTACGAAGGTTACATGGGCTGGTTTGACGGTAATCCCGCCAATATGTATGCCATGCCCCCGGCAGCTGTGTATGCTGATCTGGTGGCATTGGGCGGCGGCGCGGACAAAGTGGCCGAGTTATCTCAGCAATACCTCGAGGGTGGTGACGCTGTGCGCGCCATGCACATGGCGGATGTTGCGTTGACCGCCGATCCGGTCAACGTGCCTGCCTTGCAAGCGCGGCTCGCGGCCTTGCAACAGCTGCTGACCGATTCTGCCAATTCCAACGAAGCCGGTTGGTTGCGTCATGGCATCAACGAAACTCGCGCACGTTTGAATCAACCTTGATGTTTGTCACCTTTACCCAGGCAGGGCATTGACCTCTGTGATCAATAAAATTCTGATTGGACTGATTTCAGGCCTGATTTTGCTGGCCATTTACCTGTTGCTGATTGCGGTGTGGCCTGAGCCATCGCCCGAGACTGTGGCCAGGCGCAATGATGAGCAGCGCGTCGAAGACCTGGGTCTGATCATCGAGGCGGTTCACAATTTTCGGGGTGCACAACAGCGATTACCTTACACTTTGCAGGAACTTGCAGAAGCAACACGCAACTTACGCTGGCAAGATCCTGTCACCGGTGAAGCGTATGAGTACGTTTTTGTAAACAAAGATGTCTACAGCCTGTGCGCCACATTTGAAACTGACGCTGCCGATTCGGCTTATGGCAATTTGCCAGGCTTCTCCCGGCACGGCATCGGGCACGCCTGCATTTACCGGACATTTGAGTTGATGGGCTGAGCTTTTTCCAGGTGAAGTGGATCAGATCCGGCGTGTCACACCGGCATACACGCGCTCCAACCAGTCAAAATCTTCCAGCTGATTGCCCGGTGTACTGATGGCAGCGGCAGCGGCAGCCACGCCATAACTGAACGCTTCGGAGACGGCTTTTCCCTGGTACAACTTGCAGGTCATCACCGATACAAAACTGTCGCCAGCCCCAGCATGGCTGACCACGGTCACCGGCGGTGGCGTCACATGCATGCACTCGCCAGTGCGGCTCGCCAACAGCGCACCGTTTGGCCCCAATGTTAAAACCAGGTGTTCAGCCCAACCCGCTTCCACCATTTTTTTCATGGCATCAAGGCGATCCTGCGGGGTATCAGGTCCGTTGTATCCCAAGGCTGTAAAATCTTCGCGATTGAGCTTTACAAAATAAACCCCGGCCTCTAAGGCAGGGCGCAATGCAGGACCCGACGTGTCGAGCACCACGCGGATCGCTCTGCTTTTGCAGAGCTGAACCACCTCTGCAAAAAACGTGGCAGGCACAGAAGGTGGCAGACTGCCACTGATCACCAGCATCTGTGGTGCAGGCGTCAAAGCAGCGATGGCATCCAGACAGCGCTGCCATTCATCAGGAAACAACACTGCGCCCGGAAACACCAGATGAAGCGCCTTACCTGTGCTGGATTCACTCAAAGCAATGTTCTGTGTTGTTTCGTTTTTAATGTCGATGCGCTGAAACGGCAGGCCGTCGGCGGTCAATAATTGCGCCAGCAAATCCCCATGATGACCGCCGGCAGGGAACACCGCACACACGTCCAGACCAAGGCGGCGCAGATTGCGGGCCACATTGATTCCGCCTCCACCCGGCGCGCGGTTGTTGATCTGACAGCGGGTTTTGCTGTCGTCGTAAAACCGCTCGGTGCTGGCAAACATGTCAACGGCCGGGCTCATGGTCAATGTAGCGATGGCTGTGATGATCGAACTCCTTTGACGTAACTGTGCAACGGTTTGTTATGCACGCTTCCAGCTTTCGCTGAACGTGTAACACTGGGCATCGTGTTTGATCAAATCATGCAGTAGCGCCAAAACCATCGCAGAACCCGATTCAACAGCACTGTTGTGCTGGCCAATTTGTCCACGCAGGACATCTGCCGTGGTATTGCAGATCAAGGGTGGGCGATGCACAGGTTGGCTTGCGAGAAACAGGTTATTGCGCACTTCCTGAAGTTCACGCAAACAGTTGGACTGCTCGGGAATTGCACCGAGCACACTGCGCGCTCTGGCGTGTAATAAATCGTGATTACCCGCCTGACGACAGTCCAACAGGACTTCCAGTTGGTAAATGACCAGCAGCACTGTGCGCGCACTGTATTCGTGTCTTTGCTCGGCCACTTTTAGCAGAGTAAACAATACCTTGTTGATGTTTTTTAACGCGGTGTCTGTGCAACTGGTTTCACAAGTTTCCAGCCATTGCCAGACCCGTTCAAATGATTGCACCGGCAATACGGGCCACTCGTTGTAATTGGCGGCTTTCATGGCCCCGAACAAAATTCTGCTGTCAAACGCTTGCGCTTCATATCGATGAGCACCGTCACCGTCAAATCGCGCATCCAGTATCTGAATGGACCCTGGCAAACTGATGTTGCAGGCCAGCACCAGTTGCTGAATAAACACGCTGACCAGTTGGTAGGACTCAAGTTCGGTGAGTGCCGTGCCGCTGCGATTGACTGCAATGATCAGGGCAGCATCCATTGGCAACGAACTGTCCGCGCCCTGTTTTGTGGCATACGCATCAAAACTGCCCGCATTGGAGACAGCCTGCTCCATCAGTGTCAGCAGGGCAGAGGCATCGAGGCTGACCTGATACTCGCCGCTTTGAGCGTTAGTGCCTGCCATCGCAACAAACGGTTTGTGCTTGAAAAAACCATCAATGGTTTTCCATAAACTGATAACTCTGGCACTTTCCGCCTGATTTCCCGGTGGCAGTGCATTTCCGATGTGGAGCTTTATTGTTGCTGATGTCATTATCGAGTCCTCGTGCCGTTGTCTGGCATCCATATTGCTAACAACATACTACCAATACCCACAACCGGAGACCATGGTGAAGATCAATAACAAGGTATTCAGAACAACCCTTTCTTTGCAGACCTTAGCGAAACAGACATTGGCACTGCTGATGTCGGCCATGCTGCTGCCAGCCGCTTCCGCGCAAACGACACCCGCCGATGATAATGCCGTGCAGTGGTTACAGGAATTTGTGCGTGTTGACACCATTAATCCGCCGGGCAATGAATTCAGAGCCGTTGAGTTTTATGCACGAATATTTGACAGCTACGGCATTCCCTATGAAACAGCGGAAAGCGCACCGGGCAGGGGCAATATCTGGGCCCGGCTGGAAGGCGGTGATGACCCCGGTTTGATACTGCTGCAACACACCGATGTGGTGCCGGCGGATCGCGAATACTGGACCTTTGATCCGCTTTCCGGTGAGTTAAAAGACGGCTATATCTATGGCCGTGGCACACGTGACATGAAAGGCTTGGGCATTGCGCAGCTGGTGGCATTTCTGAACCTGCACACCTCCGGTCAGCCGCTGAATCGCGATGTGGTGTTTCTGGCAACCGCCGATGAAGAGGCGGGTGGCGAGTTTGGCGTAGGCTGGTTGATTGACAACCATCCCGGGATTTTTGAAGACATCGGCATTCTGTTAAACGAAGGCGGTGGCGGCAGTCGCAGCAGTGCCGGGGATGTGGCCTTTGGTGTGGAAGTCACCCAGAAAGTACCGGTCTGGTTACATTTAAAGGCTGTTGACGTGCCTGGCCACGGTTCGTCTCCACGCACCACCAGCTCCGTCACACGCATTGTGCAAGCCTTGAACACCTTGCTGGAAAATCCGTTCCCACCGCGGATTATTCCGCCGGTAGACGACTATTTTGTGGCGCTGTCAGAGACCATGAATGATGAATGGGCCTCAGCCTACGCAGACTTGAACACCGCCATTCAGGACCCGGCGTTTGTGCAGCGCCTGCATGAGCAGCGTCCCGGCCATAATGCCTTGATCAGAGACACCTGCTCCATGACCCGCTTTGAAGGCTCCAGCAAAATCAATGTGATACCGCCGGAAGCCTGGGCCGAGCTGGATTGCCGCATCCTGCCTGACAAACCTGCTGAGCAGTTTGTGGCAGAACTGGAATCCCTGATTGCGCATACCGGTGTCACAGTGGACGTGATCATGGCCTTTACACCGGCAATTTCCACCACCAACTCGCGCTTGTTTGAGGCGATTCGTAATGTCACCGGCGAGTTGCACCCCGGCTCCAGAGTGATTCCATCGGTGACCACCGGGTTCACCGACAGCCACTTTACCCGTGATCTGGGCATCATCAGTTACGGCTTTAATCCGATGATCACTGATGATGGTGAGCACACGGGTGTGCATGGCAACGATGAACGTGTGCCGGAAGCCGCGTTCAAACGCGGCGTCAGCGACTTTTACGCGGTGATCCGTAACGTGGTGGTCGACTGATACTAAAAAGCACCTGCAGCGCCCGGGAAAACATCCGGGCTCTGCATGCCGTGTTCAGACACA
>JAUSPW010000118.1 GCA_030652635.1 Pseudohongiella sp.
CATCAAGCTGCTTTTTAGGTAGAGTGCTGCGCTTACGATATTCAACCCCCTCCAGCACCACAGTATCTGGCCGAAAAAAATACTCTGTACGAACATTGAGTTGGCGAGAAAGCCTGATCAGGATGTCGGACGATGGCATCGCAGTGCCATCCTCGTATTTTTTGATGGCAGCATGTGAAACACCAACCAGCTCTCCCAGATCGCGCAATGACAGCCCAGCCGCCTTGCGCGCATTATGCAGTCGATTCTGAAACATGGTGCCCCCCCCCTGTTGCAGCTCGCAGTGGCGAGCAAGGTTTACAAAAGCTAATATTTTATTATCAAATGTAAACCAAGCTATTCCTTAGCACAAGCACTAAGTCCGTCAGGCTTATTTACCTTGGAGAAATCGTACCCATTGCCTGTCCCTGCCTTACATGAAATCATACGGGCCTCTATCCCAGACATCGACAAACAAAAACATGAATGAAATCATCGACGCTCTGAGAAAATTCCGCGACGAGCGTGACTGGAAGCAATTTCATAACCCCAAAGATCTGTCTATAGGTCTTAGCATAGAAGCCGCTGAATTGCTGGAAGCATTCCTTTGGAAGCAGCCCGAAGACGCTGATCTGCAGAAGATCAAGGAAGAGTTGGCAGATGTGTTTGCATTTGCCTTTCTGTTAGCCGATGCCTGCGAACTGGATGTTAAGGACATTGTGCTAGCTAAGATCAAGCAGAACGAAGAAAAGTACCCGGTTGACAAGTCCAAGGGATCAGCCCGGAAATACAACGAATTATGAGCACGACTCACGACGTTGAAGTCAGTCGGTATGCCTTCAGCGACAAACAGCTGCAGGAAATCCGTGCCAACGCATATGCGCAAAATTTCTGGCCGCTGGTTTATGTGCTGAGCGATGACACCCAACGCCTCGCTTACGTTGGCGAGACAGCCGATGCAGTGGCCCGAATGACCACTCACCTGAAACACGATACAAAACGTCACTTGTCAGTGGTCCACCTGATCACCAGCCTGAAATTCAACAAATCCGCCACGCTGGACATTGAGTCCAATCTGATCAAATACATGTCTGCAGACGGCCGGTTCAAACTGATGAACGGCAATCTTGGGCTGGCTGACCACAACTACTACCAGAAGGATATCCTATACGCCGAAATCTTCCAGCAGCTATGGGATCAGCTGCGGGCGAAAGGTGTTACCCAGCACTCGCTGGATCATCTGGACAACTCTGACCTGTTCAAATACTCCCCTTACAAGGCGCTTTCCGCAGACCAGCGCCAGGGATTGCTGGGCATCATGCACTCCTTGGCGAGCGATACCACCCGAACGCTGGTGGTTCAGGGTGGCGCGGGAACGGGTAAATCCGTGCTGGCGATATTCCTGTTCAAACTGCTGCAGTCCGATAGCGATGATTTTAACTTCCGGGAATTTTCTAGCGAAGAGGCTGAGATCAAGGACCTGCTGCTGCGTCTGCGCGAGAAATATGGTCAAAAGCCACGTATGGCATTGGTGGTGCCCATGGCGTCCTTTCGCGCCACCTTACAAAAGGCGTTTGCAAATATCTCAGGGTTGAGATCGAAGATGGTTATTGGTCCGGCGGAGCTGGCAAAACAGCACTACGACATTGTGTTGGTTGATGAGGCCCATCGACTTCGCCGCAGGATAAACCTTGGTGCGTATTACGGAGCCTTCGACAAAACCTCCATCGCCTTGGGTTTCGACCCGAAACAATGCAGCGAAGTGGACTGGGTTCTCAAACAGTCCGACCGCGCCGTATTTTTTTACGACACCGATCAGACCATAAAGCCATCAGATGCCGCTGCCGATGTTTTCGCAGCTCTCAAAGCCTCGCCTGATACAGAGGTTCAGCAGCTGGTCTCCCAGTTTCGTGTATTGGGCGGCAATCCCTATGTCAAATTTATCGACGATCTGCTTAATACCCGTTTGTCTGACTCGGTCAAGCACTCGCCAAAGGCATACGAATTTAAGTTGTTTGATAGTTTTGGAGAGTTCCAGAAAAAGATTCAGCAGAAAGAAAGTGAAGTAGGATTGGCCCGAATGATTGCTGGTTATTCTTGGCCATGGGTATCCAACAAAGAGCGCGGAAAGTTCGACATAGAAATCGAGAACATCAAACTGAAATGGAACAGCACCAGCTCGGACTGGATTAATGCTGCGGGTTCAGCAACAGAAGTGGGCTGCATCCACACTACTCAGGGATATGATCTGAACTATGCGGGCATCATCTTTGGGCGCGAGATCGGCTACGACAAGACACAGGGCGCAATCATCATCCGACCTGAATTGTATTTTGATCGCAACGGCAAGCAGTCGATCACCGACCCGGAGCTACTGAAGCGCTACATACTTAACATCTATAAAACCATTATGCTGCGCGGCATCCGCGGCACCTTCGTTTATGCATGCGACCCTGATTTCCGAGAGTATCTGGCAAAGCACATACCGCTCGAAATCTCTCGTCCAGACAATATCGTCGAATTTCCGCCGGTCAAAATCCAGCCCTATGTTAATGCAGTGCCACTTTATGATCTTGTCGCCGCTGCTGGCAGTTTCAGCGAACAGCAACAGGCGGAAATAAATGACTGGATAGTTCTGCCTGATGGCGAGCGCGTTGATAAAAGCCTTTTCGCCTGTAAAGTACAGGGGGAGTCCATGAACAGGATCATCCCTAATGGCGCCGTGTGCCTTTTTTGCACTGAAAGGGGCGGCAGCCGTAACGGAAAGATCGTGCTGGTTGAGCATGCAGATATCCTTGATGACGACAGCGGTTCGCACTATACCGTCAAGGAATACGAAAGCATCAAATCGGAAAACGAAGATGGCTGGACACATCAGAAAATCCTGCTGAAACCACGATCAACCGACGCCTCATTTGAGACTATTGTTCTGAGTGAAGACGATACCAGCAGATACCGGGTGGTGGGCGAGTTTTTGAGGGTGCTGGATTAGACAGCGCCGCAGTGCATTCACAAGGGTCTGACGAACTTCGGGTTCTACCCCGGCTTCACGGATACTTCAAAAAAGGACTGGTCACATTTAACTCAAGGCCTCTGCACCAGATCAATTTAGCAACACGCTTAGTAACACTTTAAAAAATAACAATTAAAAATATTAATAATCAACAATAAGTTGCATTAAATACAACAATCCTGCCCATGCACCAAATAATTAAGGATTATCAGCATATTGCAGGGGTACAAGAAAGAGAATAAGGCAAAATTAAAAGTCGTAATTGCAATGTAAGTGCAAAACCCGACAAAAGTCCAACGTCACGGAATAAGCAGGCGTGTCAGGCCAAGGAAACGTGGTCGTCGCCCTAAGCAAGGCAGGGAAACGCAAATCGTCGACCCGACCTAAACTTCTGAGTTTTTACTCTGACCCCAATTACCAAAGCTAGCGCGTAAGCGTATCCCAGTTCTGCGCAAGATACTCGGCTGTTCGCCACGCCAGCGCCTGCGCTGTGAGCGTGGGATTCCTGGCTCCGCTGGTGCCCATCACGGAGGCGCCGAGCACGCCCAGGTTCTTCACCTCGTGTGCAAACCCGAAGCGATTGGTTACGTTGGCCTGCGGATTGTCACCCATGCGCGTGCCACCATAGGCGTGCGTTGAGGGCCCCATCGCGCCCCCGAGTCCGGCGCGGATTATCCGCGTTGCTCCCGCCGCCCTGTACCACTCTTCCATGCGATCCTGCGTGAACGCGGCAATACGCAGCTCATTCTCGCGATGCTCGCCGGTAATGCGAATAACAGGGAAACCGAGTTTGTCTTTTATCAGCGGATCCAGATCCAGGCGATTGCCCCGGTACGGCAATGTGGTTTTCTGAATGTAGGAACTGTTGGTACGGTCCGCGTTCTCGCTGATGAACGCTTTCCATTGCGCGCCCCAGTTGGGCACCTGATCGAAGGTGGACATCTTCGCCGCTGAGATCGGCTTGCGATCAGTATGCACCCACAGATTGCCGCCACCGATGAAATCCAGGTCGCTGTGATCGAAGTTGTCATCGGCCCATTCGTCGATGGCAACTCCCTGTGCAGGCAGCCCATACCAGTTATGCAGATTCCGAGGGAACAGTGCGGTAACCGGAGCCCCTTGATGATGACTGAGATAATGCTCCCCCACCTGACCGCTGTTGTTGGCTAAGCCGTTGGGGAACTGACGCGACTTCGACAACAGCAGCAGGCGGCTGTTCTCGTAGGTGTGGCTGGCGAGCAACACCGCATCGGCCGGTTGGAACATCACCTGATTGCCCATTAAATATTCCACACCCGTGGCGCGCCCATTGGCGTCATTGACGATCCGCAGCACGCGCGCATGGGTGATTACTTTCAGGCGCCCGGACTTCAACGCCTCGGGAATGGTGGTGACCGCTGTCGAACTTTTGGCTGCCACGTGACACCCGCCCCGGTCGCAGAACCCGTGATACAGACAGCCGGGGCGATCCCCGTAAACTTCAGTATTGATCGCCGCAGGGCCCTGAAACGGATGCCAGCCAATCTGCCGTGCGGCGTCGCTCATCAGGTCGGTAAATACTGAACTGCGCAGCCCCGGCATCGGATATGCTCGTGCGCGAGCACCCTCAAATCGGTTGCCGTTCGGCTGCAGCGTGCCGTTGATATTGCCTGCGTTGCCCGAGACACCCAGTGCGTATTCCACGGTGTCGTAATAGGGTTCCAGATCCTCGTAGCTGATTGGCCAATCCTCAACAGTGGAATCCAAAGGAATGCGATGGGCACCATAGCGGCGCGTGGTCTCGCTCACCGTCTTGAAATCCCAAGGATTGAGACGCCAGCTCTGCGCCCAATAGTGCAGCGTGGTACCACCCACGCCGTTCATCATGGGATGCCCACCCCCTTG
>JAUSPW010000128.1 GCA_030652635.1 Pseudohongiella sp.
AGATCAAACTGCTGATCAAATAAGCGCTCACCAAAAACTTTTCAGCTTGTCATGTTTGCCATTTATCCAAACTGACACTAACGCATGCCGGATGCACAACAACCGGCATGCGCGATTAGCTCAACAAGCATTCAGATAGGCATGTTCGGACACTCTGTCGGTGCCAAAAAACGCATCCACCTCATAACCTTCACGACTGGCGATACGTCGGAGTCTTCGCATCGCTTCGATTTGAATCTGCCTCACACGCTCTCGTGTTAGTCCAATTTCCCCCCCTGTTTGCTCAAGCGTCAAGGGCTCATGGCCATTCAGTCCGTAGCGCCGCTCCAACACCTGCCTCTGCCGCTCGTTCAACTCATTCAACCAACGCCAGGCGGTACCGTGCATACCCGTCAGCTGCATGGGACGAACCGGGTCGCCATCGTCCAGCGCCGGACAGCAGTCCGCCTCCAGCTCGTCGGTATCCGGTATGGCCTGCTCATTGTCATGACTTGATTCGTGGCAATCGAGTAAAAATGTCAGCTCATGCAGTTTAAGACCACAATGCTCAGCAAGCTCTGATCGCGCGGGTTTACGGCCCATTTGATGGGTCAACAGCATTTCCTTGCGCAAAATGAGACTGACCTCCTTGATGACATGTACAGGTAGTCGCACATCGCGTGCATGGTTCATGATAGAGCGGTCGATGGCCTGTTTTACCCACCAGGTGGCATAGGTCGAAAAACGGAACCCCAATTCCGGGTCAAATTTTTCAACGGCGCGTATCAGGCCCAGATTGCCTTCTGACACCATATCCAACAAGGCCAGCCCGCGATTGCGGTAACGTCTCGCCAGGCTGAGCACCAACCGCAGGTTGTGTTGAATCATGGCTTGCCGACTTGCCGAATCGCCCGCGCGACTAGCTCGCGCAAGGCGCACCTCTTCATCGTATGTGAGCAGAGGAATGGGCGATACTTCCCGTATGTACGCCAATTCCGCATCACAGGCAAAGTTGTCCTTTGCATAAACAACGGTGGTATTGGGGGGGTGATCGGGGTTTGTTGCCAGCGCTTCCGGCTCATCCATTACATCGCCAGGGAGCAACACATCATCGAGTGTGTCTTCAGATAACTCTTGTACTTCGTCAATGCTAATGCCAATACCAATATCCATATCGTCTGATCATCCTTGTCAGTGAAAATAGGCCGTTCTTAACAGAACGATCAGACAATATCACAGGACAAATGCGGTAATCAGCAGCCCAGCAGCGGAATTGGGCAGGCCAAATTCCAAAAATGTGCTGCCTTTCACAAAATCAGCACAATTTTTGAGCGAACTATCGGAACAAATCGCTGGCGCGATTACCGATTTGGCAAATATCGCACCGGATCAACAGGTTTGCCGTCAACACGCACTTCAAAATGCAGCATGTCTCGACCATTAGGACCCGCACCCATCTCAGCAATCTTATCACCTGCTCTGACTTGATCGCCTTCTCTGACCAGTATGGTGCTGTTGTGCATATAGGCACTGAGATACCGATCATTGTGGCGCACAATCACCAGATTACCGGCGCCCTGAATACCGCTGCCGGCGTACACAACATCGCCGTCAGCTGCAGCGAATACGGCTTGTCCGCTGATACCAGCGATATCAATACCGCGAGCGGCGCCGGTCTCAGAGAA
>JAUSPW010000130.1 GCA_030652635.1 Pseudohongiella sp.
TAACCGTTTTCAGTGTGAAAACCGGTGTCGAGGAAATCGTTGCCGGCTAAGGTCCCACCTAAGGGATTCACGGCAGGATTGTTGGGAATGCTGAAGCCGCGGCTGCCTTGAATCACAGACAGTGGTTCTGAGAACTGCTGATCCGATTTGCGTTTGTTGTACAGCGCTTCAAAGTTGAACTGCAGGGCATCACTGAAGGTGGTGGTGTTCTGCACAAACAAGGAGGTGCGCTCAAGCGGGCCAACCACATAGTTGTTGTCATAACGGTTGTAGGTGTCGGTGGTTCTGGCGGCGCGCCAGCTGGCCAGGCTACTGCCGTTTGCACCCGGGTCGCGGGTGATGCCGTTGGTTGGCACGGTGAATCCCACAACTGGCGCTAGGCTGCTTTCGCGGAACAGCAACTCGGGTGTGCCCAGGCTCAGGCCGTTTAAGGGAATGGCGGTGAGCGCGCGGTCTTGCGTCATGATGGCTTTCTGATCGACGTGTGTCAGCGCAGCTGTCCAGTTGCTGTTGCCAAAATTGCGGCCAGCCAGAATGTCGATGCCGAGTGTTTCACGGTCACCTTCACCGGTTTCGCCGTAGTTGGTTTTGATGCGCAGGCCTTCAAAGTTCTGGTAGGTGTGCATGTTGACTACACCGGCAATTGCGTCGGCGCCGTAAACAGCGGTTGCGCCGTCCTGCAGCACTTCAATGCGTTCAATCATCGCTTGTGGAATGGTGTTCAGATCCACAAAGTCGCGGAAGCCGCGGGTGCCGGCGCCATTGACCCAGCGGCGGCCGTTGACCAGCACCAGTGAGCGGTTTTCGCCGAGGTTACGTAAATTCAGGCTGCTGCTGCCGTGACTGGTGCCTGCGGAGCCGTTGTTGTTCAGGCTGGGGCCTACAAACGGCAGGCTTTGTAAAGTTTCGCCAATTGACATGGAGCCATCAGCGCGCAGGTCTGCCTCTGACAGTGTTTGCACGGGACTGGTGGAGACTTCGTCCTGGCGGATAATGCGCGATCCGACAATGCGGATCTCTTCAATCTGCACAGCACCCTCGGTTTGGGCAAGAGCGCCGGGCGCAGCGATCACAGTGAAGCCGCTGATCGCAAGGGCGATGGCATTGCAAAGTGGCAGACGACGGTTAAGCATGACGGATCGGTACGGCATAGTGGTGACTCCCGTTGGGGGCTGTTATTGGTATAGAAAGACGCGACTGATCTTAGGTAGCAATTTCCATCTATGCAATATTATGATGTAGTCTGATGATGTCATCACAAAGTGTTATGGGCTTTCTTGGTTGGATGCGTGAGGTGTGTTGATGAATAACAAGCTGCCGGAGATGAATCTGAAGAGCCTGGAGTGTTTTCGCGCCATTATGCAGACCGGGTCGGCGACAGCGGCGGCGCGGCAGCTGGATTTGACCCAGCCAGGAGTCAGTCGACTATTGAAGATACTGGAGGATGATGTTGGCGGTGAGCTGTTTTACCGGGAGAAAGGGCGCTTGATTCCAACGCAGGAGGCGCAATTGCTGATGCCTGACGTGGAAATCGCGCTGCAAAGTGTGGAGCATGTCACGGAGCTGGCGCGCAATCTGCACAACGCCAACTACGGTGAGTTAAAAATTGTCGCGCCGCCAAGTTTTTCCGAAGGCTTGTTGTCGAGTGTGGTGTCGTCATTTATTCAAATGCATCCACACGTGAGCATCAGCCTGGATTCACACGGCGTGGAGACCTCACTGAAGATGATTGCGCTGCGGGCAGTGGATTGTGGTTTTACCAAGCTGCCGATTGAATACCCGGGGCTAACCTCTGAGCCGCTGCTGGAAGCGGGCACGGTGTGTGTGGTGCCGGTGGGGCATGCGCTGTGTGCGAGGGAGGTCATCAGTGTTCAGGACTTGTACCAGCAACCGTTAATCCTGCTCGGCAAAGGTCGCAGTTTTCGCCGCGACATTGAACAGGCCTTTGCGCAGCGCAAGGTGCCCATGCAGATTCGTGTCGAAACCCACACCGTGGGCTCTGCCTGCGCGCTGGTGCGAGGCTATATAGGCATTGCTATTGTCAATGAAATGCTTGCCCGGCAATATGCTGGCGACGCGCTGGTGCTGCGGCCGTTCACACCCGACATCCGCCACCAGTACGCCTTCGTGACCAGCAACCACGCCCCCATGACGCGCATCACCCGCCAGTTCCTGGCCCACTGCCGCGAGTTGCTAGGGGACGGAGGGATCAAAATTTGATC
>JAUSPW010000140.1 GCA_030652635.1 Pseudohongiella sp.
GATCAAAAAATGATCCCTCCGTCCCCGGTTGTCTTGGCAGCCACGATCGGCGCCGGTTTTTGCGGTGGTCGAGTTGTCTGGCGCTGTTGCCGCTCAGCGGTGGTTTGGTGGCGCAAACGGGCGCGCGTGACAACGGCCAGACCCGGGTGACACTGGCCGGTCAGGCGCTGATGAAATATCCCCTGTGCTCGCAGCCCTACGATGGCCTCGCCGAGGTGATTGCAGAGCTGCGCAAGGGTGATGTGATTTTTACCAATCTGGAAGTTGCCATTCAGACAGCGGCCTCCGGTGCGCCTACCCGCGACACGGAGTTTTTCCACGCCGGTTCGCAACAGACGCTGGATTGCCTGCACACCATGGGCTTCAACCTTGTCGCGCTGAGCAACAACCATGCGTTTGATCTGGGTACGGAAGGCATTGTTGCCACGCGTGATGCCGTGGCCGCCGCCGGATTTGTGCATGCGGGCACGGGGAATGACGTTACACAGGCCAGCGCACCGGGATACCTGACTTCGCCGGCCAGCGCCGCGCTGGTGTCCATGGCCATGGGCAAAATCCGCGATGGTGGCGCGGCCACCACTGACCGGCCCGGCGTCAACGAAGTGCGTCTCGGCGCTGATCTGGTGCCCAACGCCGACGACATGGCACGCAATCTCGCCTCTATTACCGAGGCCAAACGCCATGCCAAACTGGTGGTTGCCTACCTGCACAATCACGAGTGGGGCGAGGACATGGCCATCACCAAACCCTGGGCGCGCGACTTTGCCCGCCAGTGCATCGACGCAGGTGCAGACATATTCGTCAGCCACGGCGCCCCGCTGCTTCACCCGATCGAAATGTACAAAGGCAAACCCCTGCTGCACGGCCTTGGCAGTCTGGTGTTTCACTCACACACCGACGTCGGCTACTACGTTCCAGAGGTCTGGGAAAGCGCCATCATCCACCTCGACTTTGACGGCGACACCCTGCGCAATCTCGAGATTGTGCCCCTGTGGACCAACGAAGTCGGCGACGACCCCAACAACCACTGGCCCACCCGCGGCCGCCCCCGCCTCGCCCACGGCGACCAGGCCGCCCGCATCCGCGCGTTTCTGATGTCCGGAGGGGACGGAGGGATCATTTTTTAACCAGGTCGGGGTCGGAGGGATCATTTTTTAACCAGGTCGGGGTCG
>JAUSPW010000142.1 GCA_030652635.1 Pseudohongiella sp.
CTGCAATTGAACAGAGGGCGGCGCGCACCGGTCACCTTCAGCTAGAGAATGTCAGCCACTGTTGGCAATACGCCCATATGCTGGTGTACCAGCTGAGTTCGCTGGTGCTCTCTCCCCCGCAAAACTGCACGGTCACCATGACGGTTTATTTTGGTGAAGAAGATGCAAAAACGGTGGCGCTACTAGAGCATTTTGGTGCCTTGCAAGTGCCCAACGTGGTGTGGAACTGGCAGTGCCTGCCACGTCAGGCGCTGTTTCGCCGAGCCATAGGGCGTAATCTGGCTGCCCGCCACAGCAAAGCCGATTGGGTATGGTTTACCGATTGTGATGTATTGTTCCGCAAGGGTTGCCTGGACGGGTTGGCTGACGCGCTGCAAGGCCGACGTGACGTGCTGGTGTTCCCGGCGCGTGAGTTTTGCACGGGTTTGTTGCCCTATGATGCCCCGATCCTGCAGCCAGATATGGACAATCTTTCCGTGTTGGATGTCGATGAACACTTGTTCTCAGTATTCCCGCGCGACCGTGCGACCGGCCCCTTGCAGA
The DNA here is from genome assembly GCA_030652635.1 of Pseudohongiella sp. Classification (GTDB taxonomy): domain Bacteria; phylum Pseudomonadota; class Gammaproteobacteria; order Pseudomonadales; family Pseudohongiellaceae; genus Pseudohongiella. Next base: position 544 of record JAUSPW010000142.1, read on the forward strand.
TAACGCACGGCGATGTTGCCAGAGCAGTGGGGTATTGCGAAAGTCTGCCGTACTATCAGCGGCCGTCAAATACCTGGTGCAAGGCGTATGAGGATCGCGCCTTTCGCTGGCTGTTGCGCTCGCAAGGCGTAGCGCTGGATGTAAACGGCGTTTTTCGAATACGGCATGTGGCTAAAGGCAGATACACCGGCGGAAAACTCAACACCGGCCTGCGCAGCAGTTTGCGCAGGCTGATGGCTCGCATTCAGGGCTGATGTTTGACAGCAATCAGCTCAGGGCTTGCCCCTGAGCATCTTCAGGCCAACTGCTCTGCTTTGGGCAAATCCTTTCCAATAGGTGTGTTGTGGATTGGGCATGCCTTCATGATTGAGCGAGTACACGGCCTCGGCACCATCTTCCAGAACATCCAGATATTCCCGTCGTTCGCTAATGCCTTTTAAGTGCAGATCCAGAAAGGCAGTTACAAAATGCTGCAGAATGTTATTCATCAGTAAAGTGTCCCATACGCCATCAGTGTAGTGACCCGCGCCGGTCTGGTCTTCGCGGTCATAAAATTCAATGGGCAAGGGAATTGGGGCAGCGGCGCTGTGGCCGGCATTTTTAAATACCAGCATATAGCGATCGCTGTTCACCGACTGATCAAAAATCGCTTTGATGCCGTTTTCGTAGCCGGATGTTGTGTCGGCGTCGCCAGCCACAAACAACGTGGGTACCGTCAGCCCGGCAAGGCCCTGCGCATCCCAGAAACCGTTATTCATGCCCCAGGGTGCGATAGGAACGCCGGCTTTGATGCGCGGATCCAGTGTGTCGCGGAAGTCCTCGTTTGATGCAGCAAAATCCTGCAGCAAACGGTTGGGAGGCGAGCCCAGAAAGCTCACCCCGGTTTCGCTGTAGCCTGCACCAAAATTATTCACGGCGCCGTAACCGCCCATCGAGTAGCCAATCAAACCAGTATTGTTGGCATCAATAATACCCTGCAGTGCGTGCCCACTTTCAGCACTGATCGCAGCCATTGCAGCAATAACAAAGCGTTGGTCGGGTGCACGATTATAGAGTGTGCTGGTAATTATCTTCTGGTCGTCATAGGTGCTGTCTGTATGATCGATGGATGCAACCACGTAGCCTTTGCTGGCGAGGTTTTCACCCAGGTGACTCATCAGCATTCTATTGCCGGGATAACCATGTGACAGCACAACCAATGGGAACGACCCTTCGGATGTCAATGCTGCCGCATCGCGAACTGCACGTCCGTGTAAGGTTGCAGTAAGTGATGTATTACGTGTCAGGACCTGGTAACTGCCACCAGCTTGCTGGCCGTCAGCGAGTTGCGCCGGATACCAGACTTCCACCGTCAACGGACGATCATAAACAGGGGTATCCTGTCCTGCACGCACATTAAGCACATCGGGTCGGCCTCGATCGAACAGCTGTAGCGTGCGCACCCCAATGTTGTAGAGGCCAGGTTTGGCCAGTTCCGGTGCGTCGGGACGCACCAGGTCAATTCTGTTGGCAACCGCGGGGGAGCTGGTGCTTTGCGCAAGGGTTTGGTTACTGTTCATCAATGAACCACTGGTTAATATCAGCAAGGCTACAAAAACGGATTTTTTTATCATAAGTAAGTCCACATGTATGGCTGAAGGCAACGGTACATCCTGGCCACCATTGACGTAAAGCCCTTGATTGCACCATATTCAATTGCAACGCGTATTTTTTTCAGGATAAAACATGAACAAGCTACAAGCGCTCAAACAAATGACAACGGTGGTAGCTGATACCGGTGACGTTGATGCCATCAGCCGGTTTACACCGCAAGATGCTACCACCAATCCTTCGCTGATCCTGAATGCGGCGCGCCAGCCGCAGTACGCTGCACTGGTAGACGACGCGATCAGTTTCGGGCAACGCAATGGTGCCAGCAACGACGCAAAACTTGATGCCGCACTCGATAAACTGGCGGTCAATTTTGGAGAGCGCATTACACAGATTGTGCCGGGTTATGTGTCTACTGAAGCAGATGCCTGTCTATCGTTTGATACTGAGGGAACGGTGCGCAAAGCCTATCGTCTGTTAGAGCTTTACTCACAGGCAGGTGTGGATACCACGCGTATTCTGGTCAAGATTGCTGCGACCTGGGAGGGCATACAGGCTGCGCGTAAGCTCGAGCGCGAGGGCATCAAATGCAACCTGACCTTGTTGTTTGGATTTAATCAGGCCGTGGCAAGTGCTGAGGCCGGTGTGTTTCTGATTTCCCCGTTTGTCGGTCGTATTCTGGACTGGTACAAAGCCAGTACCGGCAAAGAATACACGGCTGCCGACGATCCGGGTGTGTTGTCCGTTCAGCGTATCTATCGTTACTACAAAACGCACGGCTACCAGACGATTGTGATGGGTGCCAGCTTTCGTAACATTGGTGAAATCGAAGCCTTGGCCGGTTGTGACCGACTCACCATTGCGCCGGCGTTATTGGAGCAGCTCGAACAAGATACGTCGCCGCTGGTTCGCCAGCTCGACCCATCGCAGCCCTGCAGCGATTCTCGTTTCAGTCTGCCAGAGGCCCATTTCCGTTGGCAATTGAATGAGGACGCGATGGCTACGGATAAACTGTCAGAGGGCATCCGCAAGTTTCATGCAGACTACCTGTCGCTCAGGAAATTGCTGGCCGAGCGTATCTAACCCCGGACCCTATCCAGATTGCTCCGACACATCAGCTGACTCAAGCGGCGGCACACCTGCGTGCAGGGAGACCAATCGGGCCGCGCTTATCCTGTGCGGGGGCGCCCGAAAAAGCGTGAGGACTGTCTGAGCTCCGAGCCCGCGAAGCGCGCGAGGGCGAGTTCCGCAACGCCGGGCGTCCCCGCAGAGGATGCGGCCGGTCTCCCTGCACGCAGGTGTGCCGCCGCACTCTCTGCTAGAGCTCAGCATGCACTTGTGGCGTCAAAGATCACGCTGACAATTTCAACGCAATCTCAGCTACCCGCTTGCCCTGATGCCGCGCAATGGCCAACTCACGCTGATCCGGCTGCCGTGAACCATCACCACCGGCGATTGTGGTAGCACCGTAGGGTGTGCCCCCACAGACAGTCGAGATATCA
>JAUSPW010000143.1 GCA_030652635.1 Pseudohongiella sp.
CATATTTTTCTACCCGAGCTTTGAGCTTTTGGCCGGGGCGAAATGTCACTACCCGACGTGCTTTTATTGGGATCTCTTCACCGGTCTTTGGATTGCGTCCGGGGCGTTGTTTTTTATCACGTAGATCGAAGTTGCCAAAACCGGAGAGTTTGACTTGCTCATTGGCTTCGAGTGCTTGTCGAATTTCTTCAAAAAACTGCTCTACCAGTTCTTTTGCTTCGCGTTTATTTACGCCAAGTTCGTCAAACAAACGTTCCGCCATCTCCGCTTTTGTCAGCGCGCCCTTATCCATGCTCAATTCCTTAACTTTGCATTAAATTTGACTTCCAGGCCTTTGACACACCGCTCAATTATTGAATTGATATCGTCGTCGCCTAGAGTGCGTGTAGGATGTTGCCAGGTCAAGCCCAAAGCCATACTTTTTTTATCTAAACCAATGGCATCGCCTTGATAAACATCAAATATTCTCAGCGAAGTCAGGAATTCGCCAGCTAATTCGCTTAATTCAGCCCGTATTGACTGTGCGGGTATGTCTTTATCGAGTATCAGAGCCAGATCTCTGGAGACTTCCGGGAATTTTGAAAGCGCTTTGAACGCAGGAGTCCTTGCAGTCAACACCGCAGCCAGTTCAATCTCAAACAGAAATACTTTTTCGCTCAGATCCAAAGTACGTTGTAGTGCAGGCGACAATGCACCTATCCAGCCTATTGCCTGGCCTGATTTGAATATCCTAGCGCTCTGGCCTGTGTGCAGCGCAGGATGGGTTTGCGCCTGGAAAGTAAATAAATCGGGTTCGCTGCTCAGTGAAAGCAGAACTTCGAGGTCACCTTTTGCGTCAAAAAAATCAGAAGCATCACCGGATTGAGCCCATTCTGCTGGCATACGACTGCCATAAACTAGACCGCCCAACATGTCAGGCTGGTCGATTTGATCTTGATTGGGCAGAAATATCTGGCCAGTTTCGAACAATCTGACTCTGGACTGCTGGCGGTTTACATTGTGTTGCAAGGTATGTATCAATCCTGCCCACAGACTAGTGCGCATAACCGCCATCTCTGCAGAAATAGGGTTTTGCAAAGCCACGGGTTTGATGTTTGGCTGCAACATGTCAAGAAGTGCAGGTTCAACGAAGCTATATGTTATAACCTGCTGATATCCAAGAGTAACTAATCGTTCGCGCAGCCTCTCAGGTGTTACAGTTCCTTCTGCTCTTGACGTCAGATTCATGCGTACCAAGGGTTGGGTGACTGGAAGATGGTCATAACCAAATACGCGTGCCAGTTCTTCGATCAAATCTGCTTCGATGCTGATATCAAAACGGTAGGAAGGCACGGAAAACTGCAGAGTCGACTCACTTGTTGATTCAAGTTCCAGCCCTAATCTGCTGAGAATGTTAAGGATTTCGTTCTTTTCCATCGACATGCCCAGCAAGCGGTCGATGTTGCCTATCTCTAGACTGACAGTTTTCTGTGTGGGGGCGTTATGCTCCTGAACAATGACGGGACCTGCTGCCCCGCCCACGATTTCCATCAGAAGCTGTGTCGCTCGCTCGATAGCAACCTGTTGCAAACCACTATCAACACCTCTTTCATAACGGTGTGAGGAGTCAGTGTGAAGGCCATAACGTCTTGCTCTGCCAGCAATCGCTAAAGGATTGAACCATGCGCACTCGAGGAAGATGTCGCGTGTCTCGCTGCTGACGCCACTATTCTGGCCGCCCATGATGCCCGCCAGCG
>JAUSPW010000146.1 GCA_030652635.1 Pseudohongiella sp.
AATATTGAAATTAACTCCGGGTCATTCACCAACGACGGCTCGGGTGAGGGCGGCGAACTGTCTGGTACCGCCAACGTCAACCTGCGTAACCTGGGTGAAAACTCCACATTGACCTTGGTCAATGGCAAACGACAGGTGTCTGCTGCAACCGTCACACGCAGCGGCGGTGAGTTTGTGGATATCAATACCATCCCATTGGTAATGGTAGAACGTGTTGAAGTGTTGACCGACGGTGGTTCAGCACTGTACGGATCTGATGCGGTGGCCGGTGTGGTCAACGTGATCATGCGTACGGATTTTGAAGGTCTTGAAATTTACGGCGACCTGCAGGCACTGGATGCTGCGCGCGGTGATCAGGATCAGACTGCCAGCGCCATCTGGGGCTGGGCAAGTGATAGCGGCAACACACACTTTGTGATTTCTGCGGAAGCCTTCCGTCGTGATCCTGTCAAAGTGGAATATGGCCGTTTTTATGATGAAAACGTAGAGTATACCGGTGTCGTGGGTGGTATCGCGGGTAACATCAGCCAGACCATGGCCAACCCGGCGTTTGGTTCACGTATCAATGCGGCATACATCAATACTGCCATTACCGCGAGAAATGTTGCAGAAGGTGGTACAGCGACTCAGATCCTGACCGATCCTCTGTGTTACTCGCTGACAGGAGCAGATGGACGTCCGTTCTTTACTGGAACGCGCACTGATCAACGTGGGTCCAACAGTGGCGCTTGCCGTGAATACACGGAAGAGTGGAGCTACATGACGGTAGGTATGGAGCGCGACAGTATTGCGGGTGCGTTTAACCACACCTTCAGTGACAAGGCCGAGTTCTATTCATTCTTCCAATATTCCGGCTCACAGATTGAGCGATCTGACTCTGGCGCCAATGGTTCTCGTGGTCCAACGGTATTCCTGGCAGCGCCCGGTTCACATGCAGGCAACCCGGCACTGGGCGGTTATGGCGTCGGCATGTCGGCGGAGTTGGGATTCTACGCGCCGAATATTGGTCTGACCCGCCCGACCAACATACCTAATGTGCCTAACGCACTGGCAAATGGCGGCATGAACGTACCGTTTTATGCGTCGGTATGGAATGGCAACGCCCCGCGTCAGGGCGGCAACAGCAACATGACTGACACGGAAACCTTGGGTGCTCAAGCCGGTTTAAAAGGCGAGTTCTACGCCATGAATGACCGTCGTTTTAACTACGACGTGAGTTATTCCTGGAGTGGCACCAGCTTTGAGCAGGAATACCAGACCTTCCAGCGTGACCGCGCCGAACTGGCAGCTAATGGCTTGGGTGGACCGAACTGCAAACCCAACGGCAGCAGCACCTTTAACTTCCGCGATGCTCCAAGCCCGTTGGGCCCTGCTGTGCCGACTATGTGGAACGTCAGTAACCGGGCTTATTACAACGGTTACACACAGACCTTCTTCCCGGGTTTTGTGTTCACAACCCGCGAAAGTCTGGCACTGGCATTGACCAGTAACAACATGGGTGTGGGTGGTTGTCAGTTCTATAACCCGTTCCTGACACAGATGACCAATCCGGCACTGGCCAACTCACAAGAATTGATGGACTGGATGAACCCGACCATCAAGCGTGCGGACAAGCGCAATAAACTGGGTGTCCTCGATGCAGTCATCTCTGGCGAGTTGATGGAGCTGAAAGGCGGCACGGCACAGTTTGCAGTTGGTGCGCAGTACCGTATGCAAAATAACGCATCGATTGCACCGGAAATGAACCAACCCGGTCTGGCCAATGCGATTCTGGATTGGGGCGTAAATGGCGCTCCTAACCGAACACATTACGTCAGCAACAACTATGAGTGTTCTGAGTGTATTTTCAACTACAGCAATGACCGAAACGTCAAAGCCGTGTTTGGTGAATTGTCTCTGCCACTGATTGAAAATGTTGAAAGCCAGATAGCGCTGCGTTGGGAAAGTTACGGCGGCCGTATCGGCAGTGAAGTAACCCCCAAGGTTGCCTTGAGCTGGCGAGCAATGGACGAGTTATTGTTCCGTGCGTCCTATTCACAGTCTTTCCGTGCGCCTAACGTCGGTATTGTGGAAGAAGGTCTGGAGTCATCCAGCAATACCTTCCGCGATCCACTGCGTAACCAGGCTGTACGTGCTGGTTTGCTGCCGGTCAACAATGACAATGCCTTGCCGAACTTTACCTATACTCTGGGTGGACCTGCGCCGGATGTGGGTAACGAATATGCCGACACTTACAGTGCAGGTTTTATCTGGACTGGATCAGGTGCTTGGGAAGGCCTCAGTGTCAATGCTGATTTCTGGCGTTTTGATCTGACCGACAAAGTACTGCCACAGCCAGGTATTTCGGCAATTGCCGATGAACTGGAGCTGTTCAAACAGGCCGCGGCCAATCCAGCCAACTACGTGTTGAACGGTACTATTCCGGCAACCCGAACCGGCGCCTGGGCAGCGATGGATCAGTACACACCCTGTAATCCAGCCGCACTGGCTGCGCAGTACGGCACTAACCCGGCCACACAAGGTGGTGTGGGTGGTGTGACGGGTTATAACAACGTGACACCGGGCTCGCGTCTGGACTGCGTTGTCAACCCGGCTGCCTACCAGATCGAGGGTGTTGTGCGTACCTTTGGTACCAACCAGGGTGAATTGACCACAACCGTACTGAGTACCATCAATGCCGGTACTATCACGGCAGACGGTGTTGACTTGAAAGTCGGTTACACCTGGAACAACGATTGGGGCCGCTTCCGTGCCAGCATGGATTACACCCACGTGCGTCAGTACAAGCTGACGGATGTACCAGGCCTTGAACTGGGTCTGCTGGAAACCGGTGTGTTTGATGCGGCAGGTACAACCGGTGACGGTAACCTCGTGCGTTCATTGCCGGACAAAAAGGGCAATATCAGTCTGAGCTGGATGCAGGATAATCACAGCGCCGCCATCATTACCCGCTTTATAGGCTCTTACCGCGATCTGGCCTACGACAATGCTTACCGGACTGCCAATGATACCGTTCGTGCTTTGCTGACCCGTCGTATTGACAGCTACCGCAGTGTAGACCTGCAGTACAGCTTCACGCATGAGTGGGCTAACGAGCGTATGGGCACCACCATATTCACTGTAGGTGCTCTGGATGCGTTTAACGCAACCATACCTTACCGTGAAGCTGGTGGTATCAACTACGATGCGGGCGTGTTTGATGGCCGTGGCCGTCGACTGTACGCACGCGTGCTGTTGCAGCTGTAATCCGCTGCTACTAGCAACTGCTTGAAAAAAGGGCGCGTGAGAAAGCGCCCTTTTTTATTGCCTCAAATTCTGCTGTCGAAAAAACATGAGTGGATTCAATTATTCATTGCACGAGCCCCATTGTTTGGATACATTCGGGGTAATTCCCTGTAGTTCCGGTGGCAGTTTTGGAAATTATGCCGGAGTAGTATCGAGTTGCTGTGCAGGATGCACACAAAAGCCAATCGAAACTTACCCAACAACAATAAAGGCGGGGGAAATGGCAATGGCTACATTGTTAACTGCAAGTGGCAAACGATCTGTATTTCGGCGAAAAGCGCTCATTCTGACAGGCCTACTGTCAAGCAGCGCCTGTCTCACTGCGTTCGCGCAGACAACACAAACACAAGCGACGACAGACGCAGAGGAGCGCGAGGTCGAAGAGGTTATTGTCACGGGTTCATACCTGCGTGGCAGTCCTCTGGATGCGCCTTCTCCCGTTCAAGTTGTGGACAGAGCCTCTATTGAAGCGCAAGGCGCCTCCCAAATCTGGGACGTCATCAAAAATCTTGAGATTAACTCCGGGTCTATCACCAATGAGGGGACAGATGGTGGTAATGCCGAAATGGGAAACCTTTCCGGTACTGCCAACGTCAATCTACGTAACCTTGGTGAGAATTCCACACTGACATTGATCAACGGCAAGCGTCAGGTAGCCGCTGCGACAACGACTCCGACGGGGGGCGAGTTTGTTGACATCAACACCATTCCATTGGTGATGGTGGAACGTCTGGAGGTGCTCACTGATGGTGGCTCAGCGCTGTATGGGTCTGATGCGGTCGCCGGCGCGGTCAACGTCATTATGCGCACCCGGTTCGAAGGATTTGAGCTCTATGGTGATATACAGGCAATTGCCAAGGAAGCTAGCAAGCAGGACAGGACCGCCAGCGCAATCTGGGGTTGGGCAAGTTCGTCTGGTGATACACACGTTGTGCTCTCTGGTGAAATATTTCAGCGCGATCCGGTACCCATAACGGCAGCACGTTATTTTGATGAAAAGTCAGAGTTCAGTGGCACTGTTGGTGGTCTTGGTACGGTGATTTCAAATTCAGCTTTTGGATCGCGCGTCAATGCGGCTTACCTCAATCGTGATGTGATGGCACAACGCGTTGCAGAGGGGGGATCTTCGACAAACCTGTACACAGATCCGGGCTGTTTTACCCAGACTTCGGCCAACGGTGAACCCTTTTTTGTAGGCACTCGCACCGCTGCTCGTGGCTCACCCAGTTCGAGCTGTCGCGAAGACTCGTATGAGTGGTCATTGTTGTCTGTCGGCATGGAGCGCCAAAGTGTTGCCGGTGCCTTTAACCATACGTTTAGTGAAAAAGCTGAGTTCTATTCCTTTGCACAATACTCAAGCAGCGATATTGAGCGCGCAGACTCAGGTGTTTACTCCGCACGCGGGCCGACCATGTTTCTCGCGCAGCCAGGTGCTCACACGGGCAATCTGATTACGGCGCTGGGCGCGCCTGCTTCATACTCGCCCGGCCGTTACGCTGAGTTGGGTTCCATGGCGCATTTAGTCGGTTTGACGCCACCGACCCATATCCCCAATGCCCCTATTGCAGGTTACAACGGCGGGATCAACGTGCCCATGTATGGCGCACCAGTGATAGGTAATACCCCTCGTACTGGCGCCAATAACAACATGAATAGAACCGAAACAGTGGGAGTCCAGGCGGGCATCAAGGGCGAGTTTTACGCCATGAATGACCGACGCTTCAACTACGACGTTGGCTATTCTTGGAGTGGCACCAGTTTTGAGCTGGAATACAAAACGTTTATCCGTGATCGCGCTGAACTCGCTGCCAACGGTCTCGGTGGGCCAAATTGCACGCCGAATGGTCGTGCGGATTTCGACTTTGCAGGGCAAGGGCCGGGTCACCCGGCCGCCTATAACAATGCGATTAATCTCGGTCAAGCACTGGGCGCGCTCACCCCTGCGTCAGCAAATGGCCTGAGAGCTACATTCTGGAACAATCTGGCTGGCAGTATGACCCAGACATTTTTCCCGGGATTCGTGTTTACCACGCGGGAAAGTCTCGCACTTGCGCTTACCAGCAACAATCATGGACAGGGCGGGTGTCAGTTCTATAACCCCTTCATGACCCAGATGACAAATCCGAGTCTGGCCAATTCGCAAGAATTGATTGACTGGATGCTACCGACCGTACGCCGCACAGACAAACGAAACAAACTAGGCGTTATCGACGCGGTTGTGTCTGGAGAAATGTTCGAAATGCGCGGCGGCGTGGCGCAA
>JAUSPW010000157.1 GCA_030652635.1 Pseudohongiella sp.
GGCGGCACCTTGTTCCTCGATGAAATTGGCGATATGCCGGCTGACACACAAACCCGCTTGCTCAGGGTACTGTCTGATGGTGAGTTTTATCGGGTTGGCGGCACCACACCCATCAAGGTGGATGTGCGAATCATCGCTGCCACCCACCAGAATCTGGAAAAGCTGGTTGCCCAGCATCTGTTCCGCGAGGATTTGTTCCATCGCTTAAATGTCATCCGGATTCATATCCCGCGCCTGCGCGACCGCCGGGAAGATATTCCCAGACTGGCCCGTCACTTTCTGGCCAAAGCTGCAGAAGAGCTGGATGTGGAGTGCAAGGTGCTGCGTCCGGAAACTGAAAAGTACATTACGGGCCTGAACTGGCCAGGTAACGTGCGGCAACTGGAGAACTTCTGCCGCTGGATTACCGTCATGGCCTCCAGTCGCGAAGTACGCGTGGACGACCTGCCCCCTGAGTTAATGGAGCATCAGGCTCAAAACAGCAGCGCACGTGACTGGACACAACTGCTCGAGGAATGGGCTGACCAGGAGCTCAATCTTGGACATAAAGCCATCCTTGAACAGGCCACGCCTGAATTTGAACGCACCATGATTCATGTGGCGCTCAAACATACACTTGGCCGTCGCCGCGATGCAGCGCTGCTGCTAGGCTGGGGCCGCAACACCTTGACACGTAAAATCAAAGAGTTAGGCATTGATGACGGCAATTCTGACGCCGACGATAACGACGACTGAGCTCTGCCACACATCATGACAAAGCTCAGGTTGAAAAATACCTGAGCGCAACCTATATTTGCCGCTCCACATTACACGGCCGCCCGTCCAAGGCAGCCTGTTAACTCGCGATGGGCAAATAACAATATGATTGAAATCAGTCACATCACCAGGAAATTTGAGCACTTTACCGCTGTGGACGATCTGAGTTTCACAGTCGCTGAAGGCGAAGTGCTGGGCTTTCTCGGTCCAAACGGGGCCGGCAAATCAACTACCATGAAAATCATCACCGGTTTTCTGGCGCCCAGTTCAGGCAGCGTCAGCATCGATGGCCATGATATTGCCAGTGATCCAATCGCAGCCAAAGCGCTGATTGGTTATCTACCAGAAGGTGCGCCCAGCTACCCCGACATGAGCGTGCTCGACTTCCTCGAGTTTATCGCTGATATCCGTGGCCTGACCGGCGCGCATAAACAGCAGCGCATCGAAAAGGTCATTGATGACGTCGAGCTGTCCAGTGTCTGCCATCAAACCATTGAGACCCTGTCAAAAGGCTTCAAGCGTCGTGTCGGTTTGGCACAGGCCATTTTGCACGATCCCAAAGTGTTGATTCTGGATGAACCCACCGATGGTCTCGATCCGAATCAAAAGCATCATGTGCGCAATCTGATCCGCAATCTGGCCAAAGACAAGATAGTGATAGTATCCACTCACATCCTTGAGGAAGTCAGCGCAGTCTGCACCAGAGCCATTATCATAAACCGGGGGCGCATAGTTGCTGACGGCGCACCGGCCGAACTGGAAGCACAAGCGCCCGTAGAGTTTATGATCGAAACCCAGGCAGCGCCGGGCAGACTGGAAGCATTCTTCCGTAGCGTGACCGAACCGGGAGCAAAATAATTATGGGAAAAACCGGCATAATTTTTAAGCGCGAACTTGCTGCTTATTTCAGCACACCGCTCGCGTATGTGTTTATTGTGATATTTCTGGTGATGAACGGTATTTTTACCTTTGATCTGGGTGGCTTTTTTATCCGGGGCCAGGCTGATCTGCAGCCGTTTTTCAGCTTTCATCCGTGGCTGTATCTTTTTATGATTCCTGCGCTTGCCATGGGTTTGTGGGCCGATGAACGCAAATCCGGCACCATTGAATTGTTGATGACTCTACCCATCCGTTTACGGGACGCCGTACTGGGTAAATTCCTCGCAGCCTGGGTGCTCAGCGGCATTGCCTTATTGTTGACCTTCCCGATCTGGATCACCGTCAACTATCTGGGTTCCCCTGACAATGGGGTCATACTGGCCGCCTATATTGGCAGCTGGCTGATGGCGGGTGGTTTTCTGGCGATAGGTTCCTGTATGTCCGCTCTCACCCGCAATGCTGTTATCGCGTTTATTCTCACGGTCTCCATTTGTTTCCTGTTTGTATCGTCAGGCTCACCCATTGTGCTGAATGCATTTTCAGGCTGGGCGCCACAGATTCTGCTGGATGCGATTGCGACGCTGAGTTTTCTGACGCATTTTGATGCCATCAACAAGGGCGTGCTGGATATCCGGGATCTGCTGTTTTTTACCGCGGTTATCACAGCCTGGCTGTTAGCCTCTGCCATTGTTATTGAAATCAAAAAAGCAAACTAGGAGCTGGCCATGAACAAAAAAGCATTATTTTCGAATGCCGGCCTTGCATTGACTGCTCTGGGCCTGCTGATCACGGTGGTCATTATCAGTCTGTTGCCCCGAATACGCATCGACTTGACCGAAGACAGTCTGTACACACTCAGTGATGCCACACGTGACATCGTGGCTAATCTGGAGCGCCCCGTAGAGATGACCTTCTTTTATTCAGAAGAGTCTGTGGCTGAAGTTCCTCAGGTGCGCGCCTATGGCTTGCGCGTACAGGAAATGCTGCGCGAGATGGTGATAGCCAGTAACGGCAACCTCAGCTTTGAGATTGTTGATCCTGCGCCTTTTTCAGAAGATGAAGATCGTGCGACAGCTTATGGTATTCAGGCTGTGCCGTTAGCTGCAGGTCGCGAAGCCGTGTATTTTGGTGTGGTCGCAACCGACCCCGCCACACAGACCGAAGAAGATGCTGGCGTTTATCAGGCCATCCCACTGGTGCGCCCGGATCAGGAAGAGTTTCTGGAGTATGAGTTTGCGCGCCTGATCACGCGCACCCTTGACCCGGATCCTACCGTCATCGGCCTGTTGACGTCGCTGGAAATCGACGGGGGGTTTAACGCCTCACTGCAACAGGCCACTCGCGCGTGGGCTGTGATGGATACCGTGCGCTATATGTATGATGTTCAACGCATCGCGAGCACAGCGACTAGCATCGACAGTGCCATTGATATTCTGCTGATTGTGCATCCTCAGGAACTGCCGGCGCAGACCCTGTATGCGATCGACCAGTTTGTGATGCGCGGCGGGCGAGCACTGATTTTTGTTGATCCAAACTCCGATACACAAACCCAGATTGCAGTGAACACAGGCGACTTCCGCGACTCGATGAGCTCGGATTTACCCGGCTTGTTACAGGCCTGGGGCGTGCAGTACGACGCCACCCAAGTTGTCACCGATCAGGAACGCGCACTGTATGTCACGCTGCAACCTGGCCAGCGCCCGGTGGCTCACCTGGGCATGATGGGTGTACAACGCGATGGATTTGCCAATGATATTGTCAGCGGTCAACTGCAAGTGATGAACATGTCATCGGCAGGCGCGCTTTCCAAAGCAGAAGGCAGCCTGACCACGTTTGAACCACTGATTCAAACCAGCAATAACACCATGATGATGGGCACTGCGTTTTTTAGCGAAATGGGTGACCCGACACTTCTGCTGGATGAGTTTGTCTCTGAAGAGCAAACGCGCTTCCTCGCTGCGCGCGTGTCTGGCCGATCTGTGTCTGCATTCCCCGACGGCCCGCCGGTAGCTGACGACGATGCCAATCCTGCTGAAACTACTTCTGCAGACACTCATTTGAGTGAATCAATCGGCGATATTGGCGTAATTGTCATCGCAGATTCAGACGTACTCGCCGATCGCATGTGGGCACAATCACAGCAGGTTCTGGGTCAACGGGTCATCAATGCCTTTGCAAGCAATGGCGATTTTGTGATCAACGCGCTGGATAACCTGAGTGGCAGCACTGCGTTGATCAATATCCGCAGCCGGGGCCGTTATGCCCGTCCCTTCACACGCGTGATTGATTTGCAGCGTGCTGCCGATGAGCGCCTGCGCGCAGAAGAGACCAATTTGCTGCAACGCCTGTCTGAAACCGAGCAGCAACTCACTGCGCTAAACCAGAACAATGGCGGCACCATCAGCCCTGAACAGAATGCAGAAATTGAGCGTTTTATACAGGTACAAACGGATACCCGACGTGCACTCAGGGATGTGCAATTTCAGTTAAATGCTGAGATTGACCGCTTGGGCACTACCTTGAAGTTCATCAATACCGCGCTGATTCCAGGCTTGCTGGTAATTGCGGCACTGGCACTGGCATGGATAAGGAGTCGACGACGCAAACTGGCGGTGCGCCAGTAAGGCATTCACATCGACAAGGTCGGATTAATCTTTGATCGGTAAAAACACAGTGACCCGGGTACCTTTACCCGGTTCACTGTCGATATCCATGCGCCCGCCATGTGCTTCTGCAATCAGGTTGCACAGATACAAACCCAATCCGAATCCACCGGTATTGCGCTGACGTGCACTGTCCACACGGTAAAACGGTTCGCGCACGTGTTTAAGATGCTCTTCAGAGATACCTTCACCCTGATCAATAACACTGAGTTCAGCCTCTGATTCCGTAAAACCGACTCTGATGGTAATCGGGCGGTTCTGGCCATGACGCATGGCGTTGTTCACAATATTCGCCAGCAGCAACCGAACTCTTAACTTATCGATCTGCATGGCCCGGTCGTGTTCCGGCACATCAAGCAACAAACCGCCTTCATAGTTTTGATATTGCTGAGCCAACATCTGTACATAATCAGCAAAGTCGACATCGTCCTGAATAAGCGCGGAGTGTTGTGTGCTCAAACGCTCAGCTTCAATCAGGTCTGAAATCAAAAGATCAATCTCATTGATATCATCGCGCAGCGTTTCACGCAGTGCGCTGTCTTCCATAAACTCAAGCTGCAACTTGGCTCGCGTCACCGGTGTTCGCAGTTCGTGACTGATTGCCAGCAACAACTGGCGTTTGGCCTCCAGCATAGACTGCAAGGAGTCCGCCATATGGTTCACACTTTCTGTCAATTCACCCAACTCGTCTGTCCTAGTCACTTCTACCCGGTAACTCAGATCGCCGGCACAGATTCTTTCGGCACCTTGTCGTAATCGGCGCACCGGATCCATCAAACGGCGTACTAACCAGTAGTTTGAAAACAGAATAAAAATCGCAAACCCAAGCCCGATATACACCACGGCATAGTCATAGTCACTGAGCGAGGGCGCTTTGCGGTTCAGAAAGTATTCATAACCACCGCGTGCCACACGAATGACCTGCTCATTGCCCACCGCCATCATTTGCGCTTCGTCTGACAATGTTCGCACAAACACAGCGCTGTAAACGTCCAGATCAGACTGGTCGTCAGACTGCCAGTTAATGTGTGGACTGCGGATGATAATGGTCAGAGAAAGATCTCTGGCAAGGCCTTCAGCGCGTTGCAGATCAGGCGGTATACCAATCGCATCGACCAGCAACCTGACATTGTCGAGGTAAAAAACCGGCAAAGGATTCAAACGTTCACGACGCCAGTTCTGATCGATCTGGCGGAGTGATAAGGAAATTACAATTAAAAACAGGATAACTGTGGCGCTGAAAATCAGAAACAATCTGAGGAACAAGGATTTAGGACGGGTGACGGACGGCGCTTGTTCCAAAGCACTCATTGCAATTTGCCGACAAAGGTATAACCACGCCCCCAAACTGTTTTAATAAAACGCGGGGTTTTTGAGGTGTCGTCCAATTTGTGGCGTAAACGGCTGACCAGTGTATCAACTGCACGAGAGAACAACTCGGCATCGATACCCCTGAGGCGATTCATAAGTTCGTCGCGGGTAAACGTTTTATTGGGTGATTGAATAAACAACACCAGTAACTCGTACTCCATGGTGGTCAGCTCAACCAGCTTGCCATCCAAGTGTACGGTACGGCGCGCGGTATCAACATCCAGACCCTCGATCTGTGGAAGATCACTGACCACACGATTATCATCACTGGCGCGGCGCAGGATATTGGTGATGCGTGCCACCAATTCTCTGGGCTCAAACGGCTTGGGCAGATAATCATCTGCACCGAGCTCCAGCCCGACAATGCGGTCTGTTACTTCGCCATGTGCAGTCAACATCATGATGGGCAGATGCCCAAATATGGCAGACTTGGCGCGAATTTCCCGGCAAATTTCAAAACCGTCTTTTTCCGGCAGCATCACATCAAGTATCAACAAATCCGGTTTTGAGCGCTTGAGCAATTCAAACCCTTTGCTCGGCGTGTGGGCAACCGTGACTTTCATGTCATAACGGTCCAGATACTGGGTTAGCAGCTGGCCAAGTTTTTCGTCGTCATCAATTATTAGTATTTGTTTCATGCGCAGGAGTGTACGAATTTGCTTGAGATAAATCAATCGGGCGACAGACTCTGGCGTATAATGCCGGCCTTTCATTGACAAACAATCCAATAGAATCGGCATGATCAGTCTTAATAATGCGCGTTTGATGCGCGGTGAACATGTGTTGCTGGAAGGCGCCAGCCTGACTATCCACAAAGGCCAGAAGGCCGGCATTATCGGGCGTAATGGCAGCGGCAAAACCAGTCTGTTTGCGTGCTTGACGGGTCAGATTGGTCTGGATGCCGGTGATATTCAGATGCCGGAAGACCTGCGCTGTGCATGGATGAAACAGGAAACCGCAGGTTCAAACCGTTCCGCGCTTGATCATGTCATTGATGGTGATGAGCGATTCCGCCAAATTGAAGGCCAGCTGCAGAAAGCCGAAGACGACCACGATGGCCATGCCATTGCACGCCTGCATGCTGAACTCGATAAAATCGATGGTTACAGCATTAACGTGCGCGCTGAACAGCTACTGGCAGGTCTAGGTTTCAGTACAGACAGTTTTAATAACCCCGTGTCGTCATTCTCAGGTGGCTGGCGGGTCAGACTGAATCTGGCGGCAGCCTTGATGGCGCCTTCTGAACTTTTGCTGCTGGACGAACCCACC
>JAUSPW010000159.1 GCA_030652635.1 Pseudohongiella sp.
GAATCACAAAACGCATGGCGTGTTGGACGCACGCCAGTGCGCCCCGAAGGGGTGAGCAATCCACCACAGTGGATTGCGAATCATTCCTGCCGGGCGCGCCAAATAACAAAGGTCACCTTCAGGTGGCCTTTTTTGTTTGGCAAGTCGGGCAGCACCGGGATGCGGCATCATGTCGCATCGACATTCATGAGTTGGCACGTACCATAGTTGGTAAATGAACTTCAAAAAGGGAAGGCGTTTACCAAATGAAATCTACAAAAAGTCTAATGTTGGGTAGTGCCTCATTGGCCATCGCTACATTTACAACGGTTGCACACGCAGGGAATGTCGCGTTGCAGTTTGCTGCCGAGGTCAATGGTGAACCATTTGTATGCGGTCAGCAGTATTCGGCAATAGGCACTACGTCCTCGACAATCACGCCAGCGGATTACAGGTTTTTTATTTCGTCGGTTTCCTTGATCAGTGCATCTGGCAACGCAGTCCCTCTCGCTTTGGAACAAGATGGCATGTGGCAGTATCAGAATCTCGCTTTATTGGATTTTGAGAATGGTACGGGACCTTGTATCAACGGTAATTCCGCCATCAATACATCAATCAAAGGTAGCGTGCCCGACGGTGACTACACGGGTGTTCAATTTACACTGGGTGTCCCCTTTGAATTAAATCACTTGGACGTCATTGTCGCGCCATCGCCATTGAACCTGAGCGCCATGTTCTGGAACTGGCAAGGTGGGCACAGATTCCTCAAAGTTGATATGGCCACGTCTGGTCGTCCGGTGCCTGACCAATCCCAACCTCGTGCAAGTATGCCAATGGCGATGCAAAATGGAGGTGGCAACATGAGACAAGGTGGATCCATGATGCAGCAAGGTTCCGCTATGGGGATGGCTGGGGATGAAGAGGAGGCTGCCGGATTTGCAGTACATCTTGGCAGCACAGGATGCGCTGCCGCATCGCGCACGACTGCCCCAGAGGCTGCATGTGCCAACCCAAATCTGATTACGGTTACTTTTGAGAATTTTGATCTCAGTACCGATGTTGTTGTGGCTGATATTGGACGGGTCTTGTCCAAAACCAATGTGGATGTCAACACAGAAGATACCGCGCCAGGGTGTATGTCTGGTTTACGTGATCCTGAATGTGCGCAAATTTTGCAGGCATTTGGCTTCAGCATTGGCGCAGAGGCTGTCATACCCCAGCAGTTGTTTAGTAAAAAATGAAGCGACTGCTGATATTGCCAGTGGTGTTGTCGGCACAGGTATTTGTGCCAGCGGGGATTGCATCCGAGGCGGAAGCCTATCAGTGGCGACTGCCCGACTGGGTGCCTGTACCGCGCGTTCCTGCAGACAATCCGATGAGCGATGCCAAAGTATTACTTGGTCGTCATTTGTTTTACGACACGCGTCTGTCACTTGATCAATCCATGTCGTGTAGCAGTTGCCACGAGCAGGAAAAAGCCTTTACCGATGGCAGGGCCACGTCACCCGGGATTAATGGACTCCATGGGGCGCGAAGCAGCATGTCATTAACCAACGTTGCCTATTTGCCTGCCCTGACGTGGGCAAATCCGTTGATGAAGTCTCTGGAGACCCAGGCGTTGATCCCGGTGTTCGGATCGCATCCGGTTGAAATGGGGATGGAGGGACAGGAGGCTCTTTTAGTGGAGAGATTGACTGCGGATAGCCGCTACAAACAAATGTTCATTGATGCCTTTCCAGAGCAACAAGGTGATATCAGCGTAGCAACCGTTGTGAAAGCAATTGCCAGTTTTGAGCGAAGCCTGTTGTCTTTTAATGCGCCTTATTACCGTTATAAGTATGGTGGCGAAAATACTGCCATCAGCGACGCAGCGTTACGCGGCGAATCGCTCTTTTTTGGTGAAAAATATGAATGCTACCATTGCCATGGTGGA
>JAUSPW010000162.1 GCA_030652635.1 Pseudohongiella sp.
CCGGAGCGGCGCAGCCGCGACGTTGAGTTGCGCACCGCCGGGCGCCCTATCACATGATGCGGCCGGTCCGGTGCTGCACAGCCTTGCCGTTGCGGCTGCAGCTGACGTTGACGTTGACGTTGACGTTGAGGCTATCCGAGAAAAACAGGTCCGTAAGGCAACACCGGCAACCCAAACCGCGACGGATACTCCACCCCAACCAGATACAATCCATCCGGCCGCGCTGTCACCCCAGCCAAAGTCCGATCACGCCCATGTAACACCCGCGCAAGCCACTCAGGCGACTGCCGCCCCATCGCCACCTGCAACAGACTTCCCACGATGTTACGAACCATATGCTGCAAAAAGGCATTCGCCTCAATCTCCAGCACGATAAACCGGCCCTGCATGCGCACGTCAACAAACTTGACCTCACGCACCGGCGTGTTGGCCTGACAGCCAGCCGCCCGAAACGCGCTGAAGTCATGCTCACCCACCAGACATTGCGCTGCACGATGCATCAACTCAACATCCAGCGCTTCAGGAATATGGGTCAACTGACCTATCAACACCGCAGGTTTGACCTTGCCGCAGTAGATGACATATCGATAACGACGACTTAATGCAGAGTGGCGGGCATGGAAGTCATCCGGTACCACACGCGCCCACTGTACGCGTACTTCAGCTGGCAAACGCGTGTTGGTACCCATCACCCAGGCCCGCTCATTACGGACAGCCGGGCAATCAAAATGCACAACCTGACCACTGCCGTGAACTCCAGCATCGGTGCGACCCGCGCAGCTTAATGCGATCGGCGAATCAGCAACAAAGGCCAATGCCTCTTCCAGAATGCCTTGTACGGTAGGGAGCGCCGGCGAGAGTTGTCGCTGCCAGCCAGAAAAAGAAGCGCCGTTGTATTCAATACCCAGCGCGTATCGGGTCATCACAGTC
The DNA here is from genome assembly GCA_030652635.1 of Pseudohongiella sp. GTDB lineage: Bacteria > Pseudomonadota > Gammaproteobacteria > Pseudomonadales > Pseudohongiellaceae > Pseudohongiella. The sequence goes on from JAUSPW010000162.1 coordinate 931, forward strand.
ACAGCCGTCCCAGCAAGTCCTTTGCTTCCACTCGCTGTACTTCCGTACCCTCGCTCAAGACCTCTTCCAGAATTTCACGTGCGCCGTCGGCATCACCCATATCGATATAGGCGCGCGCCAGATCAAGTTTGGTTGCCGCTTCGTCCGCGTCACTCAGAAAGTTAAAGTCTTCTTCATCTTCATCATCAATATCTGCCTGATCTGAAAAATCATCTTCAGAAGGTAAAAAAGCCAGATCATCAAAGTCATCAGCAACACGTGACGAGGTTTTGGATGGGGCTGCAGGCACAGATGCTGCCGTTTCAGCCTCAGCGACGACGGCGCTGATATCAAATTCATCAAATGCTGTTGCGGTTTTTTCATTGCTGTCGTCTGTGTTGTCTGACTCAGCATCTGGCCAGTCCAGATCAGCGCCGGTATCCTCAATGGAATACCCGGTTTCGTCCTCGACCGACTCGTCAGTGACTTGTGATGGTGCCGCAGGTTTATTCCACTCGGTTTTGTCAACCTCATAAGGTTCATCCGAGCCGGTATCATCCAACTCAAAGCGTTCGTCATACACAACACCAGCAGACGTTTCATCTTCCGTCAGATCAGCGGGTTGCCAATCATCCTCGGAGCCTGACTTATCCTGAATGTCAGCGATGGTTTCTGTTTGCTCATCCACTTGTTGGTAAGCGTTGCTGGCCGCACTAGTCATGACAGCTGCAAACTCTGATTCCTGGTCTGTGTTGTCGCTTGATCGTGCTGATTTTGCCTGTTCTTCGCTACGCTCTGCCGACTCGGCTGCTGCCTCGGCGACACCGGAAAACAACAGCTCGTCGGCTTCGTTACCCAAGGTCATGCCGTCGTCATTGCGTGCATTGATTTTGGCTTCATTTTCAGCGGCCGCGCGATTTCGTCGGATCAACACCAGAACCAGTAGCAAAATCAATGTAGCCACTACACCAAGCATCGCCCAAGTATTACTGGTAATCATCTGGATAAAACGCTGCACCGGCCCGGCGTCAGGTGCCATGGTGATAACAGTTTCTGGCGTCGCAGCCTGTGTACCTTCGGCGGCAGCGCGTTGTTCTGCCAAGGTCTGTTGCATTCTGGCCAGTTCAAGATCTCTTAAACGAATGAGTTCCTGCGCGGAGGCAATTTGTTGCTGCAACATCGACAAACGGGCATTGAGTTCGTTGTTTTCAGAATCCAGTCGCGCCAGATCTTCCTCACGCACCGCAATACGATCTTCCAGATCAGAAATCTGCTGAGCATTCTGCGAGGTTTGATTGCCAGCCGCAGCAGCATTGGGTTGTTGCTCAGCGGCCTGATCATCAACGGTGACGACGCGCAGTTCACCCTGAGCACCGGCACCGGCAGGCGCTTGTGATGGCACGGCAGCAACCGGTTGTGCTGGCACATTGGCTGCGCCGCTAGCTAGCAATCTGTTTTGACGGGTTACCTCGACCACGGCTTCGGCCGCCGTGATGCGTCGGATTTCACTGAGTTCGGGCACTTGCAGTATTTCGCCGCGCCGTACCCGGTTGATGTTGCCGCCAATAAATGCGTTGGGGTTCATGCTCTGCAGCGCCAACATCGTCTGTTGCACCGATACTGACGCGTCTGGCCGCACTCTCAAAGCCAGCTCCCAGAGTGTGTCGCCAGCATTGACGGTGATCGTGCTCGAATTGGAAATGGTGGCAGCGTTGGGTGCGGAGGCGCTTGCTGCGGCTGCCAATGCTGCACTTGAACTGGCTGTTGCCGATGATGATGACGCGTTGCTCTGTGACGACACGCTGGCAGCCTGCGTGGGCGCAACCGTCGTTTCAGGCGCCGTCACAGCAGAGGGGTTTTCAGCAGGCTGTGGCTCGTCAGGCTCCTGCAGTACGTTCATTGATCTGACTGGCGCGACAGAACTTTGCGCACCAGTCTGCGAACTGAATGCCGGCGATTCAAGACGTATTGTGTACTCAGTCAACATACGACCCGCCGGCCAACGGGTATCCAATACCAGGCTGACAAAGGGTTCGTTGATTGTTAACGGGCTGCTCAATCGCAATAACGGAGAAGTGCCGGACAAATCCACAGATATCTGCAAACTATCCAGAGCACCCAGGCGTTCAAGCGAGAAACGATCAAAATCGGACTGGGACGCAACGCTGACGCGGATGTCGTTGGCCGACAGGCCTTCGACATCGGTCAATTGCACGGTGGCAAGCAGCGGCTGACCGCTGGCCGATTGCAAGGTGATATTGCCAAGCTCAACAGCCTCAGCCTGCGCCATGGTGAGCAACGCCATCGTCAATGTAGACAGCGCAGCAATACCGGGCAGCAAGCGTTTGGCCATTTTTATTTCCTTTTATCGGACAAGGTGCTTCCGCTAGACAAGGTGTGTCCGCGAGTATTAATTAAAGGTAGTCTTTTATCAACACTTCAGCGATCTGGATAGAATTGGTCGCCGCGCCTTTACGCACATTGTCACCCACTATCCACATATCGATACCATTTGGGTGGCTGATGTCCTTGCGGATACGGCCTACCGCTACCGCATCTTTGCCAGCTGAGTCGGTAACCGGGGTTGGATAACCACCCGCAACACGCTCGTCCATCAGCACAACACCGGGTGCTTTACTCAGCAGTTCACGAATTTCCTCAACACTGATTGGCGTTTTGGTTTCAAAATGCACGGCTTCTGAATGACCATAAAAAACCGGCACGCGCACGCAAGTCGCATTCACCTCAATGCTCTCATCCATGATTTTTTTGGTTTCCCAGGACATTTTCATCTCTTCCTTGGTGTAACCATTTTCCATGAACACATCGATCTGTGGCAGCACGTTGAACGCGATCTGCTTGGGATAAACTTTGGTTTCCAGGTCGCGACCATTCAGCAGTGCTGCAGTCTGCGCCGCCAGCTCTTCAATGGCTTCTTTACCAGTGCCGGAAACAGCCTGATAAGTTGCCACGTTGATGCGGGTAATACCCACTTTGTCGTGAATAGGCTTTAATGCCACCAACATCTGAATCGTGGAGCAGTTCGGATTGGCGATAATGTTGCGGTTCTTGTATTGCGCAATCGCCTCAGGGTTCACTTCGGGCACGACCAGCGGAATGTCCGCGTCGTAACGGAAATGTGAGGTATTGTCGATCACGATACAACCGGCCGCGCCCGCCTTGGGAGCATAGATTTCTGAAATGCTGCCGCCGGCGGAGAACAAACCAATTTCCGCTCTGGAAAAATCAAAATCGGCCAAATTCAATACAGTGATCGACTTGCCACGAAACTTGATTTTGCTACCGGCTGACCGCTCGCTGGCCAGCGGGAACAGTTCGTTGACCGGAAAATCACGCTCTTCTAGAATGCTGATCAGGGCTTCGCCCACGGCGCCAGTGGCGCCTACTATCGCTACGTTGTATTTTTTCATAACGCTCAAACTCCCGTTTTAAATTCCCTGGTCAGGCCTGCCTCAGGCAGCCGTGAAGTACCAGGGTGATTTTTCCCGCCACTGGCTTTCAAACGCTTTGATGGCGTCTGCGTCTTCCAGGGTCAGGCCGATGTCATCAAGACCGTTCAGCAGGCAATGCTTGCGAAACGCGTCCACTTCGAAATGAATGACGGAGCCATCGGGTCGGGTGATGGATTGCGCTGGCAGGTCCACGGTGAGCGTGTAACCTTCAGCGGCATTTACCTCTTTGAACAGCGCATCAACAACTTCTTTATCTAAAACAATAGGAAGAATGCCGTTCTTAAAGCAGTTATTAAAAAAGATATCCGCAAAACTGGGAGCAATCACCACACGGAATCCATAGTCATCAAGCGCCCACGGCGCGTGTTCACGACTGGAGCCACAACCAAAGTTCTCACGCGCCATCAATACGCTGGCACCTTTGTATCGTGGCTGGTTCAGCACAAAATCCTTGTTCAGCGGGCGCTGACTGTTGTCGGCATCCGGCTCGCCTTTATCAAGGTAGCGATGCTCATCAAACAGGTTGATACCAAAACCACTGCGCTTGATCGACTTCAGAAACTGCTTGGGGATAATGAAGTCGGTATCCACGTTAGCGCGATCCAGTGGCATGGCCAGCCCGGTATGTACGGTAAATGCTTTCATATCTTGTCACTCAATTCTGTAAGTCTGATGCTTGCTCAGACGACTGTGTTTAAACTCACTGTTTTAAATCACTTTTTAACTCAATCAGGCGCGCGCGGGTTCCAGCAGAATGTCACGCACATCCACAAAATGACCGTGGATGGCTGCTGCCGCTGCCATGGCCGGGCTCACCAGGTGAGTACGACCACCAAAACCCTGACGACCTTCAAAGTTACGGTTGGACGTCGACGCGCAGTGTTTGCCTGCAGGCAACTGGTCGGCATTCATTGCCAGACACATTGAACAACCGGGCTCACGCCACTCCAGACCTGCATCGGTGAAGATCTTGTCAAGACCTTCCGCTTCCGCCTGTTGCTTCACCAGACCAGAGCCAGGTACAACCATGGCCAGCTGAATGGTGCTGGCGACTTTGCGGCCTTTTACAACAGCGGCTGCGGCGCGCAGATCTTCAATACGCGAGTTGGTGCAGGAACCAATAAACACCACATCGAGTTGAATGTCTTTGATCGCTGTGCCCGGCATCAGGCCCATGTATTTCAGCGCCTGACGGATGTTATCCGCGCGGCTCGGGTCTTTTTCCTGATCAGGATCCGGTACCACACCTGTCACTGGTGCCACCATCTCAGGTGAAGTACCCCAGGTGACCTGCGGGATAATATCGGCTGCGTCCAACACAACCACGCGATCAAAATGCGCGTCAGCATCACTGACCAGCGTTTTCCAGAACTCGGCAGCGCGGGTGAACAGCTCACCTTGAGGCGCCATTGGACGGCCTTTGATGTAGTCGATGGTGGTCTGATCAACAGCAATCAGACCGGCGCGCGCACCCGCTTCAATCGCCATATTGCAGATGGTCATGCGACCTTCCATGCTCAGTGATCGCACCGCCTCACCGCCAAACTCGATGGTATAACCGGTACCGCCCGCTGTGCCGATTTCGCCGATGATGGCCAGCACGATGTCCTTGGCTGTGACACCAGGATTGAGCTTGCCATCCACACGGATCAGCATATTTCTCATTTTTTTCTGGATCAGGCACTGCGTTGCCATCACATGTTCAACTTCCGAGGTGCCAATGCCGTGCGCCAACGCACCCAATGCACCGTGAGTTGACGTGTGCGAGTCGCCACAGACAATAGTCATGCCTGGCAGCGTAGCGCCCTGTTCCGGACCCACGACGTGCACAATGCCTTGCCGGATATCATCCATGTCGAGCTCAGTAATGCCAAATTCTCGGCAATTGTCTGCCAGCGTGCGCACCTGAATACGTGATACTGGATCAACAATACCGTCCAGACCCCGGCTGCGCTCAGCCTTGGTTGTGGGAATATTATGATCCGGCGTTGCCAGATTAGCATCTGCGCGCCACGGCTTGCGGCCGGTCAAACGTAGCCCTTCAAAAGCCTGTGGCGAAGTCACTTCGTGGATCAACTGACGATCGATGTAGATCAGTGCAGTGCCGTCATCACGCTGTTTGACCAGATGTGATTCCCAGAGTTTGTCGTATAAGGTTTTACCAGACATGAATGTATCCCACTAACTATTTGACTTTAAGTGAATTCTATATCTTTTTGTATTATTTAGTTTTTATCTATATCGTCGGCGTTGTACTACGCACATCATAATTCTGTGCGCGATGACGCAGCAAATGATCCATCAATACAATCGCCAGCATGGCTTCGGCGATTGGAACCGCACGAATACCCACACAAGGGTCATGACGGCCGGTGGTGATCACTTCCACCTCATTGCCATGAACATCGATAGAACGGCCGGGGATACGCAAACTTGACGTCGGCTTAAGCGCAATATGCGCCACAATATCCTGACCGCTGGAAATGCCACCCAGCACGCCCCCGGCATTATTGGAAAGGAATCCTTGTGGCGTCATCTCGTCGCGATGCTCGGTACCCTTTTGAGTCACACACTCAAACCCCGCACCAATTTCTACACCTTTTACTGCATTAATACTCATCAATGCATGCGCGATATCAGCATCCAAGCGATCAAACACCGGCTCACCTAAACCTACGGGCATACCCGAGGCAATCACAGTGATTTTTGCACCGATGGAATTGCCCTCTTTATTCAGTGCAGCCATATAGGTTTCCATCTCCGGCACCTTGCTGGCGTCGGGGCAGAAAAATGCGTTTTGTTCCACCTGATCCCAATCCAGCGTTTCGGCTTTGATCGGGCCGAGCTGACTCAGATAGGCGCGTACCAGCACACCACAGTGTTGCGCCAGATATTTTTTGGCAATTGCTCCCGCGGCCACACGCATCGCGGTTTCGCGCGCTGACGAGCGCCCACCCCCACGATAATCACGGATACCGTACTTTTGCTGATAGGTATAGTCCGCATGTGCTGGCCGGAACAAATCTTTGATGTTGCTGTAATCTTTTGACTTCTGATCTGTGTTTTCGATTAACAGACCGATGGGTGTCCCTGTTGTGACACCTTCAAAAACACCAGACAGAATTTTAACCGCATCATCTTCACGGCGCTGCGTGGTAAAACGCGACTGACCGGGTTTGCGTCGGTTCAGATCGTGTTGCAGGTCAGCCTCGCTCAGCGCCAGGCCAGGTGGGCAGCCATCAATAATTGCGCCCAACGCCAAGCCGTGGCTTTCGCCAAAACTTGTGACTGTAAACACGCTGCCTATACTGTTACCGGACATCTGTCAGAATTCCGCCTGTCTGGAAAAGGCGCACATTGTACACGAATTCACAATTCCGCACGAATCAGCGCTTCTCGCGAGATCGCAAACACACCTTCACCGCCACTCTCAAAGTCCAGCCAGAGTACCGGCAGATCTGGATAACGCTGGGCAAGCAGCTCCCAGCTATAGCCAAGCTCCAGAATCAACATGCCTTCTTCGCTCAGAAACGCGGGCGCCTCGCGCAGAATCTGTAGCGGTATAGCTAACCCATCATCGTCTGATACCAAGCCCAATTCCGGTTCGTGACGGTACTCCGCAGGCAGTTCAGCCACCTCTTCCGCGGAGACATAAGGCGGATTGCTGACAATCAGATCGTAGCTGCCCTGCAAACCACTGAACAGATCGGATTGAACGGCACGCACCCTGCCCTCTACGCCATGCTGTTCAATGTTGCGCTGCGCGACGATCAACGCATCTGAGGAGATATCAGCCAGATCAACCTGCGCTGACGGGAACACCAAGGCCGTGGCGATACCTATACAACCACTGCCTGTGCAAAGATCCAGCACCCGTTTTGGTGGTGTTGATAACAAGGGTTCGTACTGATGAAGTACCAATTCTGCAATCGGTGAACGAGGCACCAGCACACGCTCATCCACATAAAACGGCAGACCGGCAAACCATGCCTGATGAACAAGGTACGCGATTGGCACGCGTTCTTGAATGCGTTGTTCTGCCAGTGTCTGAATGGTTGTCAGCTCAGACTCGCCGATCTCACGTGTCTCCAGCCCATTGGCAGTGCTGCTATCTTGTGAGGCTTGTTCAAACGCAACACCCAACACGGTGAACACCAAATAGACTGCTTCGTCCCAGGGGTTGTCAGTACCATGCCCATAAAACAGGTCGGCCTGCTCGAATCGTGACGCCAACTGTTCCACACATTGCAATACATTCATGTTTTTACCATCGTTTTAAGCTGCCAGCACGGCAAAAATTACTTTACGACCGTACAGTGATATCGTACGTTATCGGCCTTTTATCCGGATTCACTGCCTGCCATGACCAAACCTGTAAACGAATCGTCCCTTCACACTATGGAACACGCTAATCGTGACAGAATCACTGCCATAGGCGAAGATCTTTCCCGCCCAGGACTGGTGGACACGCCGCTGCGTGCCGCCAAAGCCATGCAGTTTTTGATGCGCGGCTACGAACAGGACGTCGACAAGCTGATCAACAACGCATTATTCCCATCTTCTTCCGAGGAAATGGTCATCGTTAAAAACATCGAATTGTATTCGATGTGTGAGCACCACATGTTGCCATTTATCGGAAAATGTCACGTGGCCTACCTGCCCAAAGGCAAGGTACTCGGGCTGTCCAAAATCGCACGTATTGTAGACATGTATGCCCGGCGCTTGCAGATTCAGGAGAATCTGACCAAGGAAATCGCCGAGGTCATCATCCAGAAGACAGATGCGGCTGGCGCCGCCGTCATTATCGAAGCGCAGCACATGTGCATGATGATGCGCGGTGTGGAGAAGCAGAACTCAGTGATGACAACATCGTGCATGCTGGGAGCATTTC
>JAUSPW010000167.1 GCA_030652635.1 Pseudohongiella sp.
TTCTCTCGGTGACTGGAGTTTCGTGTGCTATTGAGATCTGCTGCGTTTTGAAATCGTTTATGGCCGTGTGTGGGTGGGAGCCGTAGAAGTTAACAAGCGTACCGCGTTTCTGGTATCAGAGCGTCCCCGATACCAAGAATATTACGACCAGGACAGTACTTTTAATAACCCGGGGCGATGGATACAGGGTGCAGCAACAGGTCGAACTGACCCCAGCTGCGGCACATTTAACGGATCACAGACCGATGTCAGCCAGTTTGGCTCCTACCCCAGTGGGGAATCCTTCGCCACAGGCTGTCGACTCTATTTTGGTGAGTGGCAGGATTATGGCCGCCCTGCGCAAGGCGTGACCCTGTTTAATAACTTCAATTATGAAGTGAACGACTGGCTGAATCTGGAATTCCAGATGAGCCATAACGACCGCACCTCAACTTTGGTCAGCTCGCCGAGCAATGCGCTGTCTACCAACCTGACCACCCTGATTGTGCCTGCCAACCATCCTGCCAATCCCTTTGGTGCGCAGGTCAGACCCTCTGCGTGGCGCCCTTTTACCAAGTTGGGCACGTTACCCAGCTCGCTGGAAAGTAATGGCATGGGGCAGACCGACTACAACTACTATGCCGACGCCTACAAGTTTGGTGGCGAATTTAAAATTGCCAATACCACTTGGGAAGGCGAAGCCTGGGTAGGACAGCAAGACTCCTGGCGCGAGTTTGATGGTCGAGGCATGCGCCTTTCCAAAATGAGGGCGGCCCTCCGCGGACAAGGTGGTCCGGGTGGCAACCAATACTTTAACCCCTTTGGATCTGCTGATTCTCGCTCGCCTTTATACCGGGCCGGTATTACCGACAATAGCCAGGAAATCGTGGATTGGCTGGTGGAAGAAGTCGTCTGGATCGATACCCGTGACAAATTGAAGTATTTTGATGTGGTGTTTAACGGTGAGGTCATGGAAGTCCCCAACGGGACGGTGCGCGCCGCTTTTGGTGGGCAAGTACGTAGCCAGAAAACCTTCGACTTTGAACATCCACTGACAGCCGAGCGCGACAATCTGTATTCAACTTCAACCGCGGCTCTGACACCCCGTGTAGACAGAACCTCGGGTGTACGCGCTATTTTTGCTGAAGTTGAAATTCCAATCCTCGAAAACCTCGGCATTAAAGCTGCAGTGAGGAGTGAGGATTTTTATTCAATTGGTTTTGACGCCACTAAACCCAAGATATCGGTGCTTTGGGAGCCCTTTGATACCTTGGCTTTCCGCGCAAGTTATGGCGAAAGCTTCCTGGCACCTTCCCCGGCACAGCTGCGCCCACTAGCAAAAGATGTGTGTACTATTGTGACCAGCGGTGTGGATCCTTTGACCAATATTTCTCTGGACGGTACTGACAGCTGTACCTCCGGCAACCCAAGCCTGGGTGCTGAAGAGTCAATCATAGCCAACGTGGGTTTGAGCTGGCTGCCGATTGATGGCCTGAGCATCAATCTGGACTATCAGGAAATTGAATACGTAGGACGTATCGCATCACTGGTAACTGCTGATGTGACCCGTCGCGAGTTAAATGCCTATTTGGCAGCCAATGGCAAAACCACCGCAGATTTTAAACCGGCCACTGTGCCTGCTGATGCGGCGGCGGGTATTGCCTGGGCGCTTGCCAACCCGAACGAGCTGATTACCCGCGATGCGACCGGTAAAGTGACGGATGTCTATCGAGCCCCTATCAATCTGTCGTCTCAGTTTGTTGAAGGCATCGACTTCCGTGTGCGTTACTCATTCGACATTGGCGATTTGGGCAACTTTACCGCCAGCCTGGGTGGCAACTACTACACCCGTTGGGAATATCTGCCTGACGAGTTTTCGGCATCTACCAGTGGCATAGCGATGCAGAATGCGGAAACCAACCTGGCGCCGCCTTTGTCCCGATACAAGTTCAATACCGGGCTGTCGTGGTTCAGAGATAATCAAAGCGCCAGTATCTCGGCGCGCCATTCTGGCAAGTTGAAGTTTGACCAGACAACGCTGACATTGGGTTATGAGGCGTTTGCACCCGAGTACGTCAGAGCGGTTACAAAAGTTGATGCGCGTTATTCCCACCGGTTTAATGTGTTTAACACGGATTCTAATCTGACCGTGGGTATCACCAACCTGTTTGATCGCGATGCCCAGCGTCTGCCACAAGCCGGTGGACTTGAAACCAGAATCGACGATCCTTTTGGTCGCCAATTCTACGTCTCCATGGATTTTGAGATGTAAACCCAACGCGCCGGCCGCTCACCCATCAAAATGTGAGCGGCCGGCGATTTAAAGAAACAGTCAGTAAGCGGGTGTTGCGGGTATCCGGCAGAGAGCGAGCAACAATCAGACGCGCAGCGTCGTTGCGAGGAACTGCCGGGTACCCGCAACACCCGCTTACCGGCACTAATCAAGGCCGCTCAACAATCGCAGCCACACCCATGCCACCGGCAGTACACACAGAAATCAATCCACGTCCTTGTCCCTTCTCCTCGAGTATCGCCGCCAAGGTCCCCAGGATACGAGCGCCGGTCGCCGCAAACGGATGCCCAAACGCCAGCGAACCGCCTTTGATGTTCATGCGACTGCGGTCAATGGCACCGAGCGCGGTGTCACGGCCAAGCTTCTCGCGACAGAAATCTTCATCCTCCCAGGCTTTGAGTGTGCACAATGCCTGCGCAGCAAAGGCTTCGTGTATTTCATAACAGTCAAAATCCTGCAGTGTCAGCTGGTTCATTTGCAATAGCTCACTGACCGCCACGGTCGGCGCCATCAGTAGACCTTCACCGTTCACAAAATCCACTGCGCTGCTGCGACCTGACACCAGATAGGCGCGGATGGGGATATAATTGGCCAATGCCCACTCTTCGCTGCATAACAGCACAGCGGCAGCGCCATCTGTGAGCGGCGTACTGTTGCCCGCTGTCAAGGTGCCATGCTTTTTGTCAAAAGCAGGTTTTAAACTGGCGAGTTTTTCCAGAGAGCTGTCAGCCCGAATATTGTTGTCGCGACTGACGCCCTCATAAGGTTTGACCAGCGAGTCAAAAAAACCGGCTTCATAAGCGGCTGCCGCCTTTAAATGACTTTCAAGCGCCAATTGATCCTGATCGGCGCGGCTGATTCCCCACTCCCGTGCCATGAGCTCGCAGTGTTCACCCATGGCCAGACCTGTGCGCGGTTCGCCGTTGGCGGGCGGGCGCGGGGCAAGTTCAGAAAAACGAAATCCCTTAAATGTCTGCAGACGTTGTTTAAAGGTGCGTGCTTGCCCTAGTTTGATCAGGCGCTGGGCAAATTTGCGCTGAAACACAATCGGCACATCGCTGGTGGTATCGGTGCCTGCCGCGATGGCGCAGTCAATTTCACCGATGGCAATTCTGGCGCCCAGCATCAATGCTGCCTGCAAGGAGGTGCCACACGCCATCTGTAAGGTAATGCCGGGGGTGGCCGGCGACAGATCGGTACTCAGAATCGCCTCGCGCGCAAGATTCCAGTCTTTGCTGTGGCTGGTCACCGCGCCCGCCACTACCTCATCAATCTTTTTGCCGGCCAGATCAAACTCTGTACTGAGCTGTTGCAGGGTGTCTGCCAACATATCCAGATTGCTCAGTTCTGCATAGACAGTATTAGAACGGCAAAAAGGGATACGTGTTCCGCCTGCAATGACAACCCGGCGCAATGTTTGTGGATTTCTGTCTGAATTAAACACGGGTTTCAGTCTCCTGCTCAGGCTCATTTTTATCGGTGTCGGGTGTGTGCTTCGCCTGTTCATGTTCAGGGGTTTTTACCTGGTCACTGACAATCGCCTGTTTGTCCTTGTGTGCGAGGTAGTACAAAGGACCGCCCCGGAACGGCGCAAAACCTGTTCCGAAAATCATGCCCGCATCCAACAGATCTTCGTCAGCCACCACGCCTTCCTGCAAGGCTGCAATACACTCGTTGGTATAGGCTTCTATCAATTGTTCTGCAATCTCGGCCAGATTATGAGTCTCTGCCACCCCCGGTTTTTTCACAGCCTTGCCGTCTTTCCAGACATATAAACCTGAGCCTGACTTTTTGCCAAGTTTGCCTGCGCTGACCAATGATTGAATAAAACTCTTTTCCGGTGATACAAAATTATCGTCCGATTGCAGCACGCCAGTGACCATCAGGCAGACATCAAGACCCACGGTATCGGCCAGTTCAACGGGTCCCATGGGCATGCCAAACGCTTCGGCCGCCGCATCCAGTGCTTCCGCGGGAATACCTTCGCGGTGCAGTTTTAATGCCGTCATCATGTAAGGCGCCAAGACGCGATTGACCAGAAACCCCGGGCTGCTTTTTACGGGCAGGGGAAAGCGACTGATCTGCTGACAGAAAGCCGCACCCTTACGGCGCTCCTGTTCGTCAGTGTCCATGCTGTACACCACTTCTACCAAGGGCATTTGTGGCACAGGATTAAAAAAGTGCAGACCGATCAAGCGGGCGGGATTGGCCAGCACCGAGGCCAGAGTTTCCAGCGGAATCGCCGAGGTGTTGGTGGCCAGAATGGCGCCGGGTTTCATGCGGGGCTCCAGGCTGCGAAACAGCGCCTGTTTAGCCTCGACGTTTTCGTAGATGGCTTCAATCACCACGTCAGCGCGCGGCACAAAACGCGCGTCGGGATCGGGCCGCAAGCGCTCCATGGCAGCTTTGACTTTAGCGGGATCGCGCAGCTTCTTTTTAAATAAAATTTCGGCGCGTTTTAATGCCGGGGTGATGAACTTCATTTCGCGGTCTTGCAGGCTGACATCAATGCCACGCAATACACACCAGGCCGCAATATCACCTCCCATGACACCCGCGCCCACCACGTGCACGTGGCTGGCTTTAAAGTCGCTGCTTTTGCCTTCGGACTTCAAACGCTCCATGAGATGAAAAACCCGGCGCAGACCTTCTGCGGCAGATGACACCATCAATTTGCCAACGGCCTTGGCTTCTTCCCGCATCATGGTTTTGGTGTTGCCGCCAAATTGTTCCCAGGTGTCGATCAGGCTGTAAGGTGCCGGATAGTGCTCAGGACGCGCTTTGCGGCGGGTCTGCTTGCGCATTTGTTCCGCGAGCAATTTACGCGCTGGCAAGGAATTGCTTAAGCGCCCGACAAGTCCGGGGCCGCGATTTTTTTTGCCACTCAGTACCGCTTTGCGTGCGGCCCAGACCAGTTCTTCATGACGCCCGATAACCTGATCCACCAAGCCGACCGCTTTTGCAGCGCGCGCTTTTAATTGGCGCGAGGTCAGCATGAGCTCCATGGCCTTTATCCCGCCCATGACCTTGACTGAGCGCGCAGAACCGCCGAATCCGGGGAATATACCCAGTTGTACTTCCGGAAAACCAAGTCTGGTAGCAGGTACATCTTTGGCAATACGCCAGTTGCAGGCCAGCGACATTTCCAGCCCGCCGCCCAGGCAATAACCTTCAATGGCAGCAACCGTGATGCAATCGAGTTTTTCGAGACGATTAAACATCTCATGCACACGATTGATTTCAGCGGTGACATCGTCTGCCGATGTGAATCCATCAAATTCGCGAACATCCGCGCCAAACACAAACCCTGTGCTTTTGCCGGACATCAACACTAGGCCGCGCGGGGTTTCGCGCTCTACCAGACTGATCAGTTGGTCAAATTCTTCCAGCACTTCACGGGATAGGGCATTGACCCGCTCGCCCGCACGATCTAGGCGAGCGTACAGAATATTGTCGCGGTCGTGGGTCAGTTTCCAATGTTTAAAATGTTGCTCGGGATACCCTGCCCGGTCGGGCAAGTTGGTATGGTCGGATGCTGTGCTCATAAAAACCTCGTTGCTCAGGCTGAATGGATTCATTTTGCCTGAGCGGGGAGGGATTTACAAAGTAACACGGTTTTTACCGGGCTGTTGTTACCAACCATAGGCATGACGCATGACGTGGTAGATGTAATGCTGTTCATGGGTGCTGTGGAACAGGTGTGACCAAGGGCCTCGTGCGTAAATTGCAACATCCTCACCCGTGTGACCTTCTGACTCCAGCGGTATCAAAGCTTCTTGATGGAAGTCAGGATGTGTAGGGTCAATGCCACTGAGATCATGGCGACCAGGGGCCACGGGAATCATGTAGCGCGGATCACCGCCACCTTCAGCTGCAAACCCGGGACCATCCCGATAACCCAGGGTGGTGTAAGGCATGTTGTCTTGTGCCAGACTGGGCGCTGTGTCTGCATGACCATGATCATTGTTACCCACCACGGCCCCAAGAATCGGATTACCACGTGTTGCATAACCGCCCAGTGTTAACGAGTGGCTATGATCGGCGGTCACTATCACCAGAGTGTCCTGCTCGCTGGTCAATTCAATCACTTTTTGGACGGTGTCGGACAATTCACGTGTGTCATTCAGGGCGCGATAGGCGTTGCCAGCATGGTGCGCGTGGTCAATGCGGCCAGCCTCAATCATCAGAAAGAAACCATCGTCGCCTGATTGTGCCTGTAGCAGGCGAATCGCTGTTTCTGTCATGGTGGGCAGATCGGGTTGGGTGGTATCACTGACCTGACGATCGTAGGCATAATCCATCTGCGATCGGCTGAACAAGCCCAGCAGATGTTGGGTGCGGCTGAGGTCTATTGCGGCAAGTTGTGCTTTTGTCCAGACAAAGGCACTGCTGTTGCCCCGAGAAGCCCATTCCTCAGTCAAGTCTCTGCTGTCCTGACGAGCGCCGGGTCGTCCCGTGATCGGATCGGATTTGTTTGCCGGCGTAAATTGTTCGATACCGCCACCCAGTGCGACATTAATGCCATCGCCATGAGAAAACTCCAGCAATTGCCGCGCTATATCTTTGCAGCCATGTTGAACGGCATCGGCAGGCAATAGGGAATCATTTTCCCAGTCGCGATGGGGCGTGTGCGCGTAAGTGGCCGCAGGTGTTGCGTGAGTGATACGCGTGGTTGTCACAAAGCCAGTGGCAAGGCCGCGCTCTGCAGCCTGCTGCATGAGGCTGGGTACTTCAGTGCCCAGAGAAGACTGGCAATCACCGGTGTCAGCATACTGATTGACACCAATCACACCGGCACGCGTTTTTATACCTGCCATCATCGCAGTGGCAGTGCCCGCTGAGTCCGAGGTTTGCTGATTAGTGTTGTAAGTTTTTGATAAGGCGACGGCCGGGAACTGTTCAAAAGCGAGAGAGTTTTCCTCGCCTGCACTGCCTTCGAGTTGGCCTGCAAAAATTCGTGCGGCAGTGACAGTAGAAATCCCCATACCGTCGCCGACAATCAGAATGACGTTTTTTGCCCGGTTAGTATTGTGTGTTTGGCTTAGCGCACGCTGCAGTTCTGCCTGACCTGACGCAAACCAGGATTGTGGTGACTCGCTGGCTGGTGCCGGATAAAACGTCTGCGCGTGCAGGTTGAGGGTCATGGTGCATGCCAGAATGGCCAGAACAAGACTGCTTACAGGTTGCTTTGCTCCACAAGAAAGCGATTCACGACAATTTACTGCAGATTTCATAATCAGGCCTTTTTCTTTGTTGAGACAATGACTTGGCACTCTGGTAACTTGGTTCGGCAGAGGCGGTGAGTTTGCAATGCCACGATTGATTCTTGTAAATATGAATCAATTCAGTAATATGTCGCCATCTGCTACCGGAGAAGATATATCACAGTAAATTGAAGCTGTTGTGACAGCTTTGTTACAGTGTTTTATCGGCTTGCACAGTGGCGATCAAGTCAGCGTATTTTTGAGACAACCAGTCATCTCATCCTATTTTTGTTTGCCAGAGGATTGCACATGTTTGCGGCGATTATGAAGTTCATGCGGGACAACAACGTGTTGCCCCGTATTTCAGATACGGAGAAGCAGGCGCTAGAAGCCGGCACAGTCTGGATTGATGGTCAGATTTTTTCAGGCAATCCGGATTTCGCCAAAATGCTGGCAGAGCCCTACAACAAACACTCCGCTGAAGAACAAGCGTTTCTGGATGGCCCCACGGAAGACTTATGCCGTCTGATCGATCGCTACCAGATCAGTATTACCCGCAAGGTCCCGGATGAGGTGCTGGACAACATCAAGCAGCAGGGATTTATGGGGCTGCTGATTCCGAAACAATATGGCGGTAAGGAATTCTCCACCTTGGCGATTTCTTCCATCATGGCCAAGGTCAACCCGTATTGCCCAACAGCAGGGACCTTTGTTGTTATTCCCAATTCCCTGGGTGCGGCAGAACTATTAAAACACTACGGCACTGACGAGCAGAAAAATGCGTATCTGCCAAAACTCGCCAGCGGCGAATATGTCCCTTGTTTTGGTCTTACTGAGTTGACGGCTGGCTCAGATGCCGCCTCCATCAAAGCGGAAGGTGTGGTGTTCCGGGACGAGCAGGGTGAAACCAGAATCCGATTGAATTTCCGCAAGCGTTACATCACGCTGGCGCCGGCTGCCAACCTGATCTCTCTGGCGTTCCAGATGCATGATCCGGACAATCTGCTGGGGAAAGGTGAGTATCCCGGCATCACGGTGATCATGCTGCACAAGGGCACACCCGGGCTTTACAACGGCGACCACCACTTGCCGATTGGTCTGAGTTTCTACAACGGACCGATTATTGGTGAGAATGTTATTGCGTCTCCTGAGCAGATTATTGGTGGTCCAGAGTATGCCGGTCAGGGTTGGCGCATGTTGATGGAGCAATTGGCCGGTGGCCGTGCGGTTTCACTGCCTGCCGGCGCCATTGGTGGTATGAAACTGATTGCTGCCGCAACGGGTGCCTACTCGGTGATTCGTCATCAGTTTGGTATTCCAATTGGTCTGATGGAAGGTGTTCAGGAAAAAATCGCACGCATCGCGGCATTTACCTACATGTTTGAGGGTTCGCGTGTGTACGCTTGCTCCGCGCTTGATAATGGCGAGCAACCGCCGGTGATTTCCGCCTTGTTGAAGTCCAGCAGCACTGAATACACACAAAAAGTTATTATCGACGGCATGGATGTGTTCTCCGGCTCCGGTGTCATGCAAGGCCCCAATAACATACTGGGCGGTGGTTACAGCAGTGCACCGGTCAGTATCACGGTGGAGGGTGCCAACATCATGACGCGCACGTTGATTACCTTTGGCCAAGGCGCTACCCGCTGTCACCCTTATGCTTTGCCTTTGGTGAAAGCCGTAGAGAATAACGATGCTGCTGAGTTCCGTAAAAAACTGTTGGGATGGCTGTGGCACACCACCAGCAATTTTTTCCGCGCCAAGGTACGTGGACTCACGCGTGGATTCAGCGCCGGCAGTCCGGAATCGGGTCCAGTGGCAACGTACTACCGCCGTTTGGCGTGGGCCTCTACGCGTTATGCGTTGCTGGCAGATCTGGCGCTGTATCTGATTGGCAGCAAGTTAAAAGCCAAGGGTAGCCTGGGCGGGCGCTTTGCAGATGCGCTGACTTATCAAGTGCTGGCGCTGTCGGCGCTGCGTCGATTCAAGGCAGAAGGCAGTCGTGCCGAAGACCTGCCTTTAGTGGCCTACAGCTGTGAGTATGCACTGGCAAAAATTCAGGATGCTTTTGAAGGCATTCACGCCAACTTTGATGCCCCGGTGGTGGGCTGGTGGCTGCGCGGCCCTTCGGCCTTGTTCCTGCGCCTGAATCCTCTTTCACGCGGCCCGTCTGACAAACTGATTCCCAAGGTTGCCGGTTCCATTCAATTGATGAACGAGCAATACAAACGCATCACCGATGGAATTGCGCCAGTGGATGAAAACGATCCGGGCATGGGCCGTCTGATGAAAGCCTTCCGGCTACACACTGACGTTGAACCCATCAAGAAAAAGATCTACAAAGCCCAGCGCGCGCGCGAATTGCCCCGTGGCATGGCCTACGATCTGACGGATCTGGCGCTCAGCTCAAAAGTGATCACACAGTCGGAAGCCGCGCTGATGAAGGATGCCAATGCGGCTGCCATGGCGGCCATTGAGGTGGATGTGTTCAAACCGGAAGATTATTTTCTGGATGTCAGAAGCTGAACAGACAGGGCCTTACAAAAGGCCGGAAGTGACTTCCGGCCAATACTGAGCAGATTCATTGACGCGCCCTGACGTGCATGGTACTTAATCGTTTAAAAGCAGGCTTCGGTAAAAACCTGGAGTGTTCACAAACACATGCTTGCCAGGTCTCGCACTGCATAAACGCCTGATTCACATAACAACAATATCAAGAAGCACTATCATGAAATCATCGATTCTTTCACGTAGCACGGCTGTCCGATCGGCGTTTTTTTGCGCGGGTTTACTAAGCGCTTCCTGGGTGCTGGCGGCGGATGCGCCGGCGGTCGGCGCAGCCGCCAGTTTCCCGGTCACAAGTTGGGGTGTCCCCGATCTTCAGGGCAAATGGGACTATTCATCACGCACAGCGGTAGAACGCCAACCCCAGTTTGAGGGCAAATTGACCATCAGCCAGGAAGAGGCAGAGCGTCTGGTCCCCAGCCTGCAACAATATACGGATGCGCTTGAAGAGCGTGGTGCAGAAGCGCCTGGTCCTCACAATGTGGGTGGTTATAACGCGTTCTGGATCAACCCAGGTGATTGGTTGGCCGTGATTGATGGCGAGCTGCGCACCTCATTCATTATTGAACCCGAAGACGGTCGTATTCCTTGGAAAGACGGTGGCCGTGAAATTCGCAGCGCACAACGCGCCGCCATGTCTTATGCACATCTGGACGAAAATGACGGTCCGGAAGGACGTAGTCTGGCAGAGCGCTGCATACTGAGTTTTGCATCCATTGTTCCAAGTTTGCCATCCCTGTACAACAACACCATTCAGATAGTACAAAGCCCGACACATGTCATGATCCTAGCGGAAATGGCGCATGATGCGCGCATCGTCAAGATTGACGGCAAACACAATGCCGCTGGAATCCGGCAATGGCATGGCGACTCAATCGGTTGGTATGAAGGCAATACGCTGGTGGTTGAGACGATCAACTTCCATCCTGAGCAGGTAGCACGTGCCGGTGGTTATACCTCAGCCAATGCCAAAATTACCGAGCGTTTTTACCGTGTGAATGAACGCGAAATCCGTTACCAGTTCACGGTCGAGGACACTGACCTTTATAACACCGCGTGGACCGGCGAGATGCCGATGTTTGCAGCACCCGATCTTTATGAATACGCCTGCCATGAAGGCAATCACTCCATGCCAGGCATATTGATGGGTGCACGTGTACTGGAGCAATTGTCAGCCGGGCAGTGATGCGTCTTTTCAAACGAGACTACCAGAAGAAACAGGCTGGCCAGTGATAATCCATGGGTGATCTGCATTGTGTTTCTCCCGGTCCTAGCCTGTGTTTTAGAACTGTAGGTTGAGTGACAGTCTGGCATGAGTGCCACTGGCCTGAGCATTCGCAATCGTGCGAGTGTCACTGGCGGCCAAGCCGCGGATGCTGCTCCAGCGCGCGTATTTTTCATCTGTCAGGTTAAAAATGCCCAGCTGCACGCGGGCATTGTCACCCACATTCAGGTGACCCAGCACATCCAGCGTTTGCCATGACTGACCTTGCACGCGGTCGGCAGCAGAGACGCGTTTCTGTTTGCCCGCTGCACTGAATACGGCTTCAATCGCCCAGCGTGTGTCTGGCGCAAAGCGTACTGCGCTCACCAGTGTCACCGGCTCCACACTGTCTAAAGCGGCACCGGTAATACGGTCCTGGCCACGTGACCACGCCAGTGCGTTGCGCAGGCTGATTGACGGGGCAACAAACCAGTCCAGTGTCGCTTCAGCGCCGTAGATGCGTGCCTTGCCGATATTTTGATCTTGAAACACACTCAATCCATCGCGTGTGCCGATGCTGCTACTCTCAATAAAGTTGTCATAACGATTGTCATAGGCCACAAGCGACAGTGCTGCGTTTGGCAGATCAGCGCGCATCCCGAGCTCAAGACCCTGGCTGGTTTCGGCTTGCAGTTCGGTATTCGGCACAATGATGTAACCATGACCTGCATTGACAAACGCCTGATTGGCTTCGTCAAAGTTGGCGGGTCTGAAACCTTCAGCATACTGTGCAATCATGTTCAGTGTAGATGTCAGTTGATACACCGCACCCAGATTAAAAGACACATTGTTTTCATCCACTGGGCCTATCTCAAAACCACCCAAACTGTCGACGTCTGAGTACAGACTGAACAAGGCATCCGGGCGCGGGTTCATCTGGTAACGATCCACTCGCACGCCAGGAATCAGCGTCAAGCGCTGGTCCAGTAATCGAATTTCATCTTGAACAAAAATGCCGGTACGGTTTGTGTGTGTGTCAGGAAATGTTTTGTTAGGAAACGCTTCAGGAATCGCCATCGGGTAGGACGGAATGGCACAGCTGATCTGCCCGGTGCTGACCTCCGTGTCACAACGCTCGCGTGGACGTTCTGTTTGAGTTTCTTCGCGGTGAAGACCGTAGACAAACGCGTGCTGATGTGATCCGATCGTCAGAGCTTTCTGTAAGACGACACTCAGTTGAGCCGTGTCCTGATTAAAACCAAAGTCTGAATTGCGATGTGCTTGTGTACCACGGAAACTCGCAGGATTGCGTGGATTTACAAACGCATAACTGGTGCGGAGTTGGTAGGACACCTGGCGCCCATTACTTTGTTGATGGTCAAGCTGAGTCTGGATGTGGTCGGCCAGCAGGCTGTCCAGTACCCAGTCATGCCGTAAGCTGACGCGCTTGCGGGTGCTGCTGTCATCGGCCAGAGATTGTTGTACTGAGGTGCTGAGTTCAGTCAGTATCTGGCTTGCGACCTCCTCATCACGACGATCCAGTGTCAATATGAATGAATGGGCTGTATTGAGTGTCCACTTGGTTTTTAGCAAGGTGCCAACGGTTTCACCTTGCTGCGGATTAAGGCTGCCATCGCCGTTGACATCACGCTCTGAAAACTCGCGCTGGGTGACCTGTATCACGGTGTCGAAATCTCCGACTGAGGTGCCTGCCCGGGTGGCATAGGTAAGTCCCAGTTTTGTCTGATCATTGGCGCTGTCGCCTGAACTGCGGATACCCAGATGGTGACGCTTGGAGTCTTGCAGATAGTCGGCAGCTTCTTTGCTGCGCAACAAAACCGCACCGCCCATGGCGTCGGCGCCATACAAAACCGACGCCGGGCCGCGAATCAGCTCCACGGCTTTCACATCATCCAATTCAAAAGCGTCCTTGCCATAGGAGGACGGGCCGGCATTATAAATGTCCGCACTGCGTACTCCATCCAAAACGGTTAATACCCGGTTGCCACCAATGCCCCGGATCACAAATCCCTGGTTGCCGCCACGGTTAGCAGTTTCCATGCTGATGCCCGGCTGGTAGCGCGTCAGGTCGCTCAGGTCATTGGCCATCTGACGTTGAATGTCAGCGTCGGATATCACAGAGACAGTACCGGCGATTTCCGAACTGCGCCGTGGCAGTCGAGTGGCTGTGACAATCACTTCTTCAGCAACGGCCGATGGGACGGCATCACCCGACGTAGCAGCGGCCTGGCTCAAGACCTGAGACGAGCACAGCATCAGCAATGCTGCTACCGGCAGGTGGAAACAGTTTTTATGTGTCAATAGCGTGTTGGATAAGTGAAGTGTGTGCACAGTCAGAATTCTCCTTTTGAACAGAGTGTCTGGCTGGCGATGGCGCGATTGGCCTGGCTGGCGGACGGATGTTATGGGTGACAGTTAAGGTTATTTGGTCAAAATCAGCTTGTTGCTGGCGGTTAGCCGCAAAGTGTAGTGCTCACCCTGATGCAAAATCGTGACCGTAGTATGTTGGCGGTCAAACAAAGTTGCTGAGTCAATTACCCGGGGTCTGGCTAGCTCGGGTGCCATATTGATCAGTTGTGTTGTCATCTCAGCAGCGCTCACGGTGGTATTCATCACGGTAGTCAGAACAAACTGAGGGCATGGTAAACAGATTTTGAAGGCATGTAAATAGGAATGGTTATCATTTGCGTTAAGAAAAATTTAACTCTCACTACTGCTGACTTCCACGCCCTCCACGACCAGATCAGACGGGAATAGAATGACCATGTCTCCCGGCTGTGCGCCGTCCAGCACTTGAGCGTGTTCACGATTACGATCGCCAATCTGCACGGCACGTAAACTGGCGCGTCCTTCCTGCACAACAAAAACGTGCCATTGCTCATTACGACGGAACAAGGCGCTGGTGGGCACGGTCAGTGTTTGTTCATGTTGTGCCACCACAATCGCCGCTTCAATGCGGTAGCCGGCACCTAGTGCCGGATGATTTTGAATCAGTGACCCGACTACATTGACGCGCTGCTCTTCCACACCCAATGCTGAGAATTTGGTGAATGCCTGCGGTTCCACATAGTCGACAACACCGCGCAGCGTGTCATTGCGACCCCAGCCACTGATCAGGATCTCATCGCCGGCGCTGACACGCACGGCATCCTGTGTCAGCAGATCCACGACCAACTCGAGTGCATCTCCATCACTGATTTCAAACAAGGCGGTGCCGGCCGCAACGGCGCGATCGCCACGTTCATAGACCGAAAGCACGGTACCGCTGACTGGCGCGGTCAGCGTCAGGCTACCTTCCGATTCACTGTTTTCGCCTCGCCCCATCAACCGCGCGCGGGCACCTTCAATGTCAGCCTGTGCGGCTGCAAGCGATGATCGGGCACTTTGCTGACGAGACTCAGCAACCTGCACCGCTTGTCGATAGAGTTCGATTTCTTCACTGCCAATCAGGCGGTCCAAAAACAGTCGCTCACGTCGATCCGCTTCATTGCGACTGCGCGTCAAGGCTGATTCTGCCTCGGTCAGACTGGCCTCAGCCACCCGGCGACGCGCTTCGGCCGCCTGTAAACTGGCACGGTAGCTGGCTTCTGCGCGATCATCTTCAGCCAGCAATGACAACTGCGCCAAAGTCTGGCCCTGTTCTACTCTATGCCCTTCAACCAAGGCGGTACGCTGCATGTAGGCATTGACCGGTGCCGTGACAGTGTAAGGCAAGCGTGCGCGCGTGCGTCCTTGTTCCTGCACAGTAATGATCAGATCTCGCCGCTCGACCAGGGCGGTCTCAACACGCAAGGCTGATGACGAACTGTTGATCACATAAGCGGCAATGATCAGCAGTGCCAGGAACCCCACTATCCATTTACGCATGACTTACTCCCGAGTTTTCAACACACTGACCAGATCAAAATGATCCAGTCGTCGCCTTACTGCAACACCACTTGCGAGTGCTGCTGCGATGGTAATCAAGGCAGAATACAGCCAGGTTTGAGGATTCAGCACATAGGGAATCCTGAACATATCGGTGGCCATGCCTTGCACAACCAGCCAGGCGAGGCTATATCCGATGACCCAGCCCATGGGAATCGCAAACAGTGTGATCAACGCCTGCTCACCCAGTAACAAGATAGCAACTTCGCGCCGGTGAAAACCCATTACCCGCAAACTCGCCAGTTCGCGGCCGCGCTCAGACAGCGCAATACGGGCGCCGTTGTAGATTACGCCTACCGCAATCACCGAGGCAAATCCCACCAGAAAACCCACCGAGATAAAAATGTTCTGTGCCATCTGCGTGTTAAACGACGCCAGCATATCGGCCGGAGATGCCACACCGGCGACCATCGGCATATTTTTTAAAGTCTGATACAAACGGCTGCGCTCGTCTTGTGTGACGGACAAATAAGCGCCGCTGATCAGGCCTTGCTCGCCACTCAGAATATGCAGTGCCTGAATATCCATATAGGCGGTGACACCCATAAAATCATCAACAACACCCGTGACCTGCACCTGACGTTGATGGCGCTGGCCCTCCAACAGTTGAACATGCAGCCAGTCGCCGGTCTGCACGTCCAGACGTTGAGCCAGCATCCGGCTGAGCAGCAATCCATCTGCAGGCAGTGGGTAGGTCAGCACATTGCTGCTAACAACACGCCTGAGTTTGCCATCGGCCTGCATGCCCTGTATGCCACTGTCGCGGTACAGATGACCATTCGACAATCGCACCGGCACTGTGCGGAAGGCTTCCACCCGCGTGACCCCCGGCAGCCGCCACAACTCATGTAATACTCGATCAGACTGATGCTGATGAAAGTTGACTGACACATCTTCGCGTTGAATTTCGCGGAACTGCAGATCCATTAGAAAACGCACCCCGTCGAACATAAAAAAACCAATCACCAGAATTGCCACTGAAAACGCGACACCCAGTGAGGACATAAAACTTTGCAGCGCTTTGCGTTCCACATTCCGCAAAATCATTCTGCCCGCCGATGGCAACAGTTTTGCGATCCCGATGCGCTCCATCAATCCGGCTTTAAAACTGGCAGGTGGCTCAGGGCGCATGGCTTCCGCAGGTGGCAAGCGCACCGCTTTCATCACGGCACTCATGGCGCCGGTGCAGGCGCCCAGCAAACTGACGGTGGCTGCGATCAGCACCAGTTGCCAGTTCAAGGCATATTGCAGGCCCGGTAAATCAAAATACATCTGATAGATGCTGATATAGGCGCGCCCCAGCCAGGCGCCACCCACCGCGCCCAACACAATGCCGGCCAGCACGGCAGCCAGTGCAAACAACAGAAAGTGCAGACCCACTTCAACGTTGCGATACCCAAAGGCTTTTAGCACAGCAATCTCGCCGCGCTGAGTGCTGATCAATCGGCTCAGCACCAGGTGCAGCAGGAACACCGCCACACCCAGAAATACGCCAGGGATCGCAGTGCCCATGACGCGGTTCTGGTCAAGTTCGCCTTGCAGGATCATATGCGAGGGCTGGTCCCGCCGCGTGTACGCGCCAAACCCGCCGTAAGGCTGTAGCAGCGTATTTAATCCATCAATCACGGCCAGGGTGTCGGCCTCGGGTGATAACTTCACAAAGGCTTCGTTGAATGCGCCTTCCATATCGTAGGCCGGCCCCAATGCGCGTTCGCCCATCCACAAAATACCGTAACGGGAATCCTCTGGCATCAACGATCCTGGCGGCATGGCATATATGTGTTCGGGCGAAATCGCGATGCCCACAATGTCGAGATCACGTGCCCGGCCATTGATGATTGCGCGTACGCTGTCACCGGGTTGCAAGGCGCGCGCAACGGCAAATTTTTCGCTGATGATGACTTCGTCGGGCGATCCGGGTTCCAGATAGCGGCCGCGTCGGATTTGAATATCGTTTAGCACGGGGCGCGAGTTTTCCGGCAGGGAAATGAAGCGACCAATCGCGGGTGCATCCAGCCCGTCCAGATCCAGCGTTGCCATAAACCCTATGCGGGTGTCTGCGAGCGCCACACCAGGCAGATTACTGATTTGTTCGCGCAGCGTCTCGGGCGCGCGCCGCAAGGAAACCCAGACATCCGCGAAACGGGTTTGTTGGTAGTAGTGTTGCTGTGCAATCACCAGCGATTCATAGCTGCCACGCATGGTGACCACCGTCATAATGCCGGTCGCCACAACCAGCGCTATCGACAACATCTGGCTTTTGAGGTGCCAGAGTTCACGCAGTAATTTTCGATTAAGCGCATTCATGTTGGCATTACCATTCCACGCTCTCGACACTGGCGCGCGTGGCGTTGTGATAGCGCTCAACAATTTCACCGCTGCTCATGCGCAGCACATTGTCGCCAAGCGCGCCAATGGCCGCATTGTGCGTAATGATGGCTGTTGTGGTACCGGTTTCTCGATTCACCTGGTCCAGCACGGATAACACCAGCTTGCCCGTTTTGGCATCAAGCGCGCCAGTGGGTTCATCACACAACAGGATGTCCGGACGTTTGGCGATCGCGCGGGCAATCGCCACCCGTTGCTGTTCGCCTCCCGAGAGTTGCGAGGGGAAGTGGTCGATGCGTGCGCTCAGGCCCACCAGCGCCAGCG
>JAUSPW010000179.1 GCA_030652635.1 Pseudohongiella sp.
CGCTCTTCGTCCATGATGCCAATTTTGAGGGTGTTGACTGGCAAACCGAGAACGCGCTCGACGCCAGCAAATACCTGGCAGGTAAACGCGACCTCGGCAGGGCCATGCATTTTGGGTTTGACAATGTAGATGCTGCCAGTCCTTGAATTGCGCAGACTCATTTGCGACGGAGCGCTGGGTTTGCGGAGGTCATGCAGTGCGGCCGCACTGGTCATCAGGGCATCCAGAATGCCTTCCGGGATTTGCTGCCCGCGCTCATCCAGCACTGCATTGATAGACATCAGGTGACCCACATTACGCACCAGCATCAAACTGCGCCCCGGCAGCAGCACTTGTTTTCCATCCGGCGATACAAACTCGCGGTCTGCAGCCAGCGCTCGGGTGTGTATGCCACCGCCCTTGGCAAACGTGTCTGTCAGGTCACCCTTCATCAAACCCAGCCAGTTCCGGTACACCAGTACTTTGTCCGCTGCATCCACTGCAGCGACCGAATCCTCACAGTCCTGGATGGTGGTCAACGCGGCCTCCATCACAATATCGCGCACACCTGCTTTGTCTTGTTGACCAATCGGGTGGCTGCCATCTATGCAGATTTCAACATGCAGGCCACGGTGTTTTAGCAAAATACTGCGGGGGCTGCCGGGATTGCCGGTATAACCTGCAAACTGTTCGGGGTTGCTGAGATTTACGATACCGCCATGCTCCAATGCCACTTGGAGTTGGCCATCACTCACACGGTATGCCTTGGTTTTATTGTGCGATACACCATTGCCCAAGGGGAAAAACTCATCCAGAAATCGACGGCCAAACTCTATGACTTTTTGACCACGTCGTTTGTCATACCCCGCTTTGCGCGGCTGATCATGGTCATCAACAATCACATCGCTGCCATACAAGGCATCGTACAGACTGCCCCAGCGAGCATTGGCGGCATTCAGTGCATACCGGGCATTCATCACCGGCACCACCAGCTGAGGGCCCGCCAACAGGGCAATCTCGTCATCCACTTGTTGGGTTGTAATCGAAAAATCTGCCGGTTCCGGCAATAGATATCCAATATCTTCGAGGAACGCACGATATGCCCCAGCATCCATTTCTTGCCCGACATGCTGTGTATGCCATTGATCAATCTGTTGCTGCAGGTTAACTCGTTGTTGTAATAACGCGTGGTTTACTGCTGCAAAATCTGCCACCAGTTGCTCAAGGCCTGCCCAGAAATCCGCAGCCAGAACACCACTGCCGGGCAGTAGCTCCTGCTCCACAAATTGATACAGCACACTGGCGACCTGGAGTTTACCAAGCTGCTGGTACTGCGTTTGTGTGTGCGGTGTGTTCATGTTTCCTCCTGGAAAAATTGATGGCTGACCAAATTCAAATATCCGGCTGGCAGGCATGGTATGAATCCAAACTAAATTCCTCAAATTTATATTTTCTATTCAAACCATTCACAATAAAAATACCAAGCTCAAACCCATATATTTATTTAAAAAATATCAAAGATAAAAACAATAAATTTCAGAAATTAAAGCCCGCCCGTTAGTCTTGCCCCCGCTGACAACTGCTGTCGGCTGATTTTCCACAGTATCGTATTACCAAATATCGTCGAAAAAGGAACCAGACTATGAGCCAGGCCCAACGCAACAAGGACATTGCCGACATCACACACGACTGGGCGCACAACCCGCGCTGGCAGGGTGTGACCCGCCCCTACAGCGCGGCAGATGTCGTGAGATTGCGCGGATCCATCAAACGCGAAAATACCCTGGCACGCCTGGGTGCTGACAAACTCTGGCATCTGATCAAAAACGGTGGCCGTCCCGCCTTCCGTCCCGACAAAGACTTTGTCAACGCCATGGGCGCTCTGACGGGTGGTCAAGCTGTTCAACAGGTAAAGGCCGGCGTACAAGCCATTTACTTGTCCGGATGGCAGGTTGCTGCCGACAATAACACCTCGGAAACCATGTACCCTGATCAATCGCTTTATGCGGTTGATTCTGTGCCAGCCGTGGTCCGACGCATCAACAATGCCTTTGAGCGCGCAGATCAGATTCAATGGAAAAAAGGGCTCAACCCCGGCGACGACGCCTATATCGATTATTTTGCGCCGATTGTGGCCGACGCGGAAGCAGGGTTTGGAGGCGTCCTTAATGCCTATGAACTGATGAAAAACATGATCCGTAACGGCGCCGCCGGTGTCCACTTTGAAGACCAGCTGGCATCGGTCAAAAAATGTGGCCACATGGGTGGTAAGGTGCTGGTACCCACCCAGGAAGCCATACAAAAACTGGTGTCGGCGCGACTTGCCGCTGATGTCGAAGGGGTTGCCACCATTGTGCTTGCACGCACGGATGCCAACGCCGCCGACTTGATTACTTCAGACTGTGACCCCTACGACAAACCATTTGTGATTGGTGATCGCACACCTGAAGGTTTTTACCGCACGCGCCCTGGCATCCAACAGGCTATTGCCCGCGGTCTGGCCTATGCCCCGTATGCGGATTTGTTATGGTGCGAAACGGCGACACCGTCTCTGCAAGAGGCAAAAGTGTTTGCTGAGGCGATTAAAAAGCAATTCCCGGATCAGTTGTTATCCTACAACTGTTCACCGTCCTTTAACTGGAAGAAAAATCTGGATGATGCCACCATTGCCAGGTTCCAGCGTGAACTCAGCGCTATGGGCTACAAGTTCCAGTTCATCACTCTGGCGGGTATTCACAATATGTGGAACGGCATGTTTAATCTCGCCTACGACTATGCCCGAAGAGACATGTCCGCTTATGTGGAACTGCAGGAGAAGGAGTTTTCCGATGCAGCCAAAGGTTATACCTTTGTGTCGCACCAGCAGGAAGTTGGCACCGGGTATTTTGACGATGTCACCACGGTCATCCAGGGTGGAAAATCGTCGGTCACGGCATTGACTGGCTCCACCGAGGAACAGCAGTTTCATTGATCAGGATTGATATGCAAAGAACCGCGCGCCGGCTCGCCAAAGCGATTCTGAACGGATTTGACGCTTTTTTTGCCGAGTACAAAAACATCACCTATGGCGCGCAAGGCCGCTTCGAGCGCGCTGACTGGCATGGCGTACAACGCGCCATGCGTCAGCGTCTGAGCCTGTATAAACAGAAAGTGATCAGTGTGGCCGACAGTGCCGGCGAAATTGCAGGGCCGGCGCTTGCCGATCGGGCACTGTGGTCACAGGCAAAAATCGAGTATGCACAGCTCATTCAAGGGCATCGCAATTTTGAGATCACTCAGACATTTTTTAATTCTGTGTATTGCTTTGTGTTTGCCCATGAGCAGATTCGGGATCCACATGCCTTTGTGATGCAGCCAGCCGTGCAAATCGTACCTTTGCCGGAAGACGATGTTCTGGTGCACATACCATTGTGCAGTGATCTCAACAAAACCATCGAACGGGTGTTGGATAGCGGCGGATTTACCATCCCGTTTGAAAACAAACAACGCGATATCGGTTTTATCAAGCACGTGATTGAGACGGTGTTTTCCCCAAAGCTGGCAAGGTGTTCCAGCACAGCCCACGTTGAGCTGCTGGAAAGCCTCTTTTTCCGCAATAAGGCTGCTTATCTGGTGGGTCGTGTCGTCTGTGCAGAACTGAGTTTGCCCTTTGTTCTGCCGGTTTTGCACAACGAACAAGGCGCTATTTTTGTTGATACTGTGTTACACGATGCGGATGACATCAGCATCCTGTTCAGTTTTTCGCGCAGCTATTTTATGGTCGATGCGTCTACCCCCTCGGCATACATATCGTTCTTGAAAACGATCATGCCGCAGAAAGAAATTTTTGAGCTGTACAGCGCAATCGGTTTCCCCAAACACAGCAAGACGGAGTACTACCGGCGGGCAGTGCAGATGACGCTGGCCAGCGATGATAAATATGAGTTGGCTGCTGGCACCAAAGGCATGGTCATGCTGGTGTTTACCAGCAACAATTTTGACTATGTCTATAAACTGATCAAAGAACGGTTTACTCCACCTAAAGACACAACGCGTCAAAAAGTACGTGACTGCTATGCGTTAGTGAAGCGCTGGGAGCGTGGTGGGCGCATGGCGGATACGCAAGAGTTTAACAATCTGGCCTTTGATCGCAGGCGGTTCTCGGATGCATTGATGGATGAACTCAGACGTGAAGTGCCATCGCTGCTGGAGGAACGCGGCAACACCCTGATCATCAGACACTGCTATGTCGAGCGCAAGATGACACCGTTGAACCTGTATGTGCAGGACTGTTCACCTGAGCAATTGCGCAGCGTGATGGATGAGTACGGTACTGCCATCAAACAACTGGCGGCTGGCAATTTGTTTCCCGGCGATATGCTGTTAAAAAACTTTGGGGTAACACGTCACGGCCGCGTGGTCTTTTATGACTATGACGAGATTTGCGCGTTGACTGACTGTCATTTTCGTGTGCTGCCTGAACCTCAGACAGTAGACCAGCTTTACGCGGATCAACCCTGGTACAGCGTGGCAACCAATGATGTTTTCCCGCAGGAATTCCGCCAATTTTTTTCGGGCAATCGCCAGGCACGGGAGATGTTTGAGCAATTGCACAGTGAGCTCTACGATCCTGCTTTCTGGATTGAATTGCAGGACAGAATCAGGGCGGGTTATGTGGCAGATGTATTCCCCTATCGTAAAAAGCAACGCTTTCAGCACGAGGTCTTGACTGTGCGCAAACATACCGACAAACAATTGGCATAGAATTATTATGTACCGTGAGCAGCATCGCATCTCGCGTAGCCTGAAACCCCGAACATCCAAGAGGCCCGAATGTTAATCAATACCAGCATCGATATAAAAAACGTCGTGGAAACACTGAATGCACTGCACTATGAACTCAACAACCGCCTGGCAGGCATTCAAAACGATCTGAGTCGCGGACGCAGCCAGGACTCACAAGAGCAAGCTCAGGAAACTGAAAATGACGAGGTATTGCACGCGCTTGCAGCGGATGCCCGTAAAGAATTGATTGAAATTGATAACGCCTTGTCGCGCATTCGTAACGGTACCTATGGTGTGTGTGCAACCTGTGGCGACATTATCAATCCTGAGCGACTGGCGGCTTATCCCATGGCAGTGCGTTGTATGGATTGCACAGAAAAATGAGGCTTGGCGTTTCTCGGGCGCTCACGCGCTTACTTCAAGGCTTCCTGCACACGCCTGAGTAACTCCTCGTCGCTGAAAGCGTCAGTCAGTGTCATACCGAAACGCACAATCACCAGATTCTCAGAAGGCACAATATACAGGCGCTGGCGCCCGAGACCGCCTGCAAAGTACAGGTCTCCACCTTGATTTGGCAGGATGCGCTCCCCACTGGGGCGAGCATCCGGTGGCACACTATCAACACCTGCCTGGTAGGAGCCATTCATGGCATTGTTGCGCCACCAGCTCACGCCATAACCCTGATAGGCCGGGTTATCGATCTCTGTAATCAACGCCAAGGTCGCAGGATCCAGCAACTGTCGTCCCTTCCAATACCCGCCATCTGCAATCATCAAGCCGTAATTCAACCAGCTGCGCGCGTCCAGATAAGCGCCTCCGGCCAATTGTGGTTTGCCCTTGATGTCACGAATCCACAAGTTGTGATGTTGTTCCGGCATGCCAAGTGTTCTCAGCACATTGTCATAAAGATATTGCGCAGGATCCTTGCCGGTTTTGCGCTCAAACAGTGCGGACAACACATAAAAATTTACGGAACCATATATGACATGGCTGCCTGCCGGGAATACCTGGGTGGAATGGTTGACAGCCAGATCGTAAATATCCAGTTGTGGAACACGTAGCACATTATAAAGATCAGAGTCTTTGAGGCCGCTGCTGAGATTCAACAGGTGCCTGATGGTGATGGCTTCTCGACCGGCATCGCCTTGCCATTCGGTGATGGTCTGGTGCACAGGTTCATCCAGCGTCCAGATACCATCCCGGACGCCCAAGGCAAACAAGGCTGCACTGAAACTTTTGGTACCCGAGGCCAACAAATGCGGGTCGCCCGACGCAAACGGTGCAACATAATCTTCAAACACGATATGTCCGTTTTTAGCGACAAGCAGCGCGTCACCGTTAAAAAATCGCGAATACAAGGCGGCTGATGCAAAGCGCTCGGCAGGAATCTCCCGAGTCAACAAGGCACTGTTCAACTGCAGTCGCATGGGCTCGCCGGGCAGCGCTTGCATCTGCAGAAAATAACGGCCATCAGTTTGTGTGTCGACCTGCCTCACCTCGATTTTGTCGAGATAGGTATCGCCTTCAAAATGACCACTGCAATGGCGCGTGTCGGTGGAGGGGCGTACCGTGGCCGCCGTCAGACCAAACTGCAGCTGATCGTTGAGCAGTTGCAAGGTGACATCATAGTTGCTCTCTAGCACCGCACGTTCACGTGGCGCACCGGCAAACAAGGCCACACAACTGTTCAACAGCCCGGTGCGACCATCAAATGCAGCCATGTTGTTGCCCGCGGATTGTGCTGAGGTCGTGCTCGCCAGCAACAACCCTGTCAATGCCACGAAGCTTGCACGCTGTGAACGGGGTTTCACTGGATCTACTCCTTCAGACGTTCGAGAAAACAGCTGAGCGTAAGCAGGGCGAGACATGATTTGCGGCAACAACCGTGCTTTTGTTGATGATGATTCTACGTTACGCATGTCATAACCCGTCTGTCGCCACAATGTGAGCACGACTTTATAACAAACCGGGGAGTTTGACGATTGATGTGCTAAAACCAGAGTATCCCCCACCAAACAACAACGGAGTGTGTGATATGGATCTCAGGACTTGCTGCAATGCATGCATTTTAATAAGATGCATGCAACTTAACTTTAAAGAGGCAGGCACCATGGCCATGTTGACCGTCCGCAATCTTCCGGATGAAATTCATCGTGCCTTACGAACAAGGGCTGCGAAACGCGGGCACAGTATGGAAGCAGAGGTTCGCGCCATTCTTGAATCGGCTGTTGCTGGCGAACAACGTGTTCAGTTGGGATCATTACTGGCAGACATTGGCGAGCAAGCACAGTTAACCGAGGAAGAATTTCTGGTGTTTGAGCAGGTGCGCGACAGAAACTCTGCGTCGGTGGTTATTCCTGAATGATTCTGCTGGATACCAATGTGATCTCTGAACCTTTGCGCCGGCTACCAGATCCGAAGGTCATTTTATGGATAGACGCGCAGGCAATTGACACGCTTTTTCTCACCAGCGTCACTGTTGCCGAGTTGCGGGCGGGCGTTGCGTTGCTGCCTGCCGGGCAACGAAAAAACGTACTTCACCACAACCTGGAAACACGTGTCATACCTTTGTTTG
Source organism: Pseudohongiella sp. (assembly GCA_030652635.1). Taxonomy (GTDB): domain Bacteria; phylum Pseudomonadota; class Gammaproteobacteria; order Pseudomonadales; family Pseudohongiellaceae; genus Pseudohongiella. The sequence goes on from JAUSPW010000179.1 coordinate 7,319, forward strand.
CGGGTCGCATACTGTCGTTTGATCTCGCTTGCACCCATGCATATGCCGAACTGATCGCTCAATCTCGCGCTGCCGGATTTACCATCACTACCGCCGATGGATTTATTGCCTCAATTGCGATTGCAAACAATCTCATTATTGCATCACGTGATACAGCACCGTTTTATGCAGCAGGTGCTGAGGTCATTAATCCGTGGAAATAACGTGAGATGCACCATGGTGCATCTGTTGCGGTCATCGAAACAGCCTTTAAAAGCCGTTAATAAACCTCTCGATCGCCTCCAGCACTTGCTGCTCATGTGACAAAAAAATCCAATGATCAGCGTTCTCAATCGCCAGCAGCGTTGAATCGGGTACTTCAGTGTCAAAACGGCGCATTTCCTGTGCCTTGCGCTGACTGTCCATCTGGAATAGTTCAGCAATAGTTTCCTGTACCAACGGATCATCCTTGTTGTACCAGGTTTCCAGCAATGCAGAAGGGCCAGAGGGCACTGCGTAGATGCCAAGCGCGGGCACAGCAATCCGCGCATAATCCGGCGACTGCAGCCCCATCATGATGGCATCCAGATAGCGTTCCTGATGCTTGTTGGCGCCGGTGGACAGATCGTAACTGGCCAGAATCTCCCCTTCAGGTGGCATGATGCTGGTGCCCTGGGTGCGCTGCGCATATTGCCGGAGAGCCTCATATGAAATTGATTCATCCGGGTACAGGGGTGGCTGTGACGGCAGCCTGGCATAAAGTTCACGATAGCGCCGACGATCACTGTCTCTGTCACCGGCCCGGTCAAAGGCTGCATCCAGATACACCAATCCACGGAATCGATGTGGGTAGTTGGCACCCAGATAACTGAGCTCTTCACCAGCAATTGAATGGCCGACAAGGATGGGTGAATCGATACCCAAGGTATCCATCACCTGCAGCACATCCTCGCTCAAGCGCGCCGTATCATAACCACGATCAGGTTTGCCGGATGCACCGGTGCCTCGTCGTGTCATGGCAACCACGTTGTATCGATCCGAGAGTTTGACGGCGAGTTCATCAAACGAATGAGCGGTGGCACCCAAACCTGGCAACAGAAAAAGTGTTGGAGCGTCACTGGGTGCGCCGTTGCGCCAGTCCAGCACCTCAACGCGAACACCCTGCTCAACTGCGACTGAACGGGTTTCGTGTGGCGAGCTGTCGCGCCAGCTCGATTGCTGCAGACTCAGTGTTGCGTCGTCGGTTGGCTGCGGCAACCCGCAACGCGAGGACTGGTCACCCAGCATCCCCTTAAACGTCAGGGTTTTATGTAATATGCGTTCAACATTATACGCTGTCATCAGAATGCTTGAGCTGTCCACCAATAACGGCATTGCCAGTGTCAGCCTGGTCTGACGACGCGCGATAGACTCCAACCAACCCGGGGTCTGGTTGATACGTGAATAACTGTCAACACGCGTAGCTTCCACCCCGATCAGCTCGGCAGAGATCAACGCAGGCTGCGCGCCGCGCTTGATACAGTCAATCTCAATGGTGTTGGCGTTATAGTCAGCAACCGCACGGCAACTGCCCAAACCCGGCAAAGAGTGACGCATGCCATCAACTTTCAGCTCGTGGGGCTGGGGTGCCAACAGCGCAAGATCGTAACTGATAAATAAGCTGCTGGTATCACTTGCAGCGACATTAGCCAACACCTCTGCCGGCACCAGCCAGTAGTCGGTATCCACCGATGAAATCGGGGCAAACCGATTTTCTGCCGTTGTAGAGCGCGGCAACACGACGTCATCTGCGAGCGTATCCGCACTCAGTATCGCCTGTGTGCGGATACGATCCACACGCCAGTTGACCCCCATGTCACGCCCGGTTAACGCTGACGGCAGCCATTCTGTCAAACGCTCGCGGGCACGCACTGTGCTGGCAAACGTCAGTGCGCCGGCACCTGCGTCGCTCAATTGAGACGGGTACCAGCCGGCATTTTTCAGCAAATTGCTACCAGATTCTCCGGCTGCCAGAGTATCCACAAAGGCAGCCGGAAAACAGGCCTGCACCGGCTCCAGCACCACACTCTGTTCAAGTTGATCGTCCGGGGAATTGATCAGATGCCGGTGGATAGCGATAGCGCGATCCCAGTTCAGTAACCACATGGGCGGGTAGACCGTAAAAAATATCAATCCAACACTGACAGCAAATGCCAGCGTGGCCGCGCGCTCCTGCCGGCGAACGTACAGCAACCAGAACACCGCCAGCACACCTGCCAGTCCGGCAACTACCACCGGCACGGCCTGCAACCACATCATGCTGTCAAATTCTGTGCCCAGTTCGATACCCAACAATGCCAGCAGCGGGCGCGTGACACTCCAGGCCGGCAACAAAAAAACAAACAGCACCAGCATCAGTAACACAATGGTCCGTCTGAGACTTGATGTCAGCAAACCGGCAGCAAACAACAGGGGGACAACCAGCACTGCAGGCAATTTTTCCACCGCTGCAGCCAACGCCAATGCTTGTAATACGCCATGATCCTGCGTCAGGAAAATGACAAAACGGCCCAGCACAATCGGGACTACAATGGTCAGCAGCATAAACAGCAGCTTGGCCAGCATCCAGTCAACACGCGGAACCGGACGCACCAGCCAATCATGATTGAGGCTGCTGGCTGGATCCTGTTGCAAGACTGACACCATCAGCAAGCACGCCATAAAGTAGCCAACCCAGTAAAAATTGGTTTGCACAGCCACCAGAAACTCGGCATCCCCTGACAGTGCAATGGCATCCAGACTGGCAATCACCGGTTGCAGTACAAACACAGATGCAGCAAGTAATATCAGTGGCAATAAGCCAAACAGATCTTTTTTGACCATGGCTGTGATCATGTTGATGTGTTGCTTCATCATGCGGCATCCTTACGGCTCAAGCGTGTTTTACGGATCAACACGTTACTGATATCACGCAGGCTCATGGCATCTTCAACAAACTGAATCGCACCAAAATGTAAATTCAGTTGCGCTTTTAATTGCTCGTCATTTTCAAATGATGAGTCAATAAAACGCAGCGTATGACCACTTATCTCCGGAAAAAGCCAATTGTCAGGACACGCGGAAGGCAACAGCTTTTGTGCTGACAACGTGACATGCACGGTGCGAAACCGGGCGCGCAATGACTCTATCG
>JAUSPW010000196.1 GCA_030652635.1 Pseudohongiella sp.
TCCATGCCGACGCCGCGGCCAGATACGTCGGATACCTCAGTTTTTGTTGAGAATCCAGGTGCAAAAATTAACTCGAAACACTCGGTGCGGGTGAGTCTGTCAGCCGCATCTTTGTCCATCAAACCTTTTTCTACGGCTTTACGCCTCAGCAGTTCCGGGTCCATACCATTGCCGTCATCGCTGATGGTCAGCAGGATGTGATCACCCTCCTGTTCCGCCGCCAGCAAGATGGTACCTTCTCTGGATTTGCCTTTGGCCAGACGTTGTTCCGGCTGCTCAATGCCATGATCTACCGCGTTGCGCACCAAGTGCACCAATGGGTCAGCCAGCGCTTCCACCAGATTTTTGTCGAGATCGGTTTCTTCGCCATGCAGCTCAAGAATGACCTCTTTGTTGAGGCTGCGTGCCAGGTCGCGCACAACACGTGGGAAGCGGCCAAACACTTTTTTGATTGGCTGCATTCTGGTTTTCATGACGGATGTCTGCAGGTCTGCTGTCACCAGATCCAGATTTGAAACGGCCTTTGACAGCATTTCATCTGCGCTATTGCTACCAATTCTAACCAGACGGTTACGTACCAATACCAGTTCACCGACCATGTTCATGATTTCATCGAGGCGGCGTGTATCGACTCTTACCGTGGTTTCTGCAGGCGCTTCTTTGACTTCAACTCGCTCGGGGGTGGGCACTGCATGCAGGGCGGGTGCTGGAGGTCGGGTTGAGCCTGGGGCTGAACCCGAAGACTTCTCAGGCGCAGTTAACGTTGAGGGCAACACAATTCCAGCTTTTGGTACACCCTGATGAATCCCGCCACCATGTAATTGGTCAAGCAGCGCTTCAAATTCATCATCACTGATTTCGTCTGATACCGGCACGGCCTCGGCTGTGACAGGGGCAGCTTTGGCTGTTGCAGTACCCTGCATCTGATCGAGCAACGCTTCAAATTCTTCCTCTGAAATTTCGTCATCAGTAGCTGCACTCACCGAACTGCTGGCAGGTATCCCTGGAATCTCGTTACCCTCACCAGCCGCCGAATCAAGCGCGGCCAGTAACTGGTCAAACTCATCTTCGATGATTTCGTCTGCATTGTCTTTGACTGAGTCCACTGCCACAACAATGCGACTCTCGGGCGCCATTTGCGCGCTTGGTAATTGCTCTCCTCTGGCCAGTATTGCCAATGACTCCAGCAAATGAGCGGGAGCAGGTTTAGGTGCTTGTCTGACTTTAACACTGTCAAACATCACGTTAACTTCATCAAGAGCCTGCAATACCACGTCCATCAATGCGGGTGACACTTGTTGCTTGCCATTGCGCAGGATGTCAAACAGATTTTCTGTCACGTGGCAGCAGTCAACCATGGCGCCGAGCTGCAGAAAACCAGCGCCTCCCTTTACGGTATGGAAACCGCGAAAGATCGCATTAAGCAGATTTTTGTCATCTGGTTGTTTTTCAAGCTGAACCAGTTGTTCAGAGAGCAGTTCAAGAATTTCTCCGGCTTCCACCAGAAAATCCTCAAGAATCTCTTCATCATCAAAAAAGCTCATAGTGCGACTCTCAATATGGTCAACTGCAGTCAAAAACCCAGGCTGGACAATAACTCGTCAACATCGTCCTGCCCGGATACAACATCCTTTTTGGATGCTGTGCTCATTTGTGGGCCTTCAGCCTTGATACGTTGCTGGGCATCCAGTTGTGTTTTGGCCGTGACGGGAGACTGTATGCCGGCTACCGCTTCAACGTTGCTGGCAATTTTGACCAGGCGGACCAGGCTCTTTTCAACATCACTGACCAGATCGATGACACGTTTGATCACCTGCCCACTCAAATCCTGGTATCCCTGAGCCATCAGAATATCGGTTAGCCGGCTGTGAATGCCCTGCCCGTCATTGGCCACTTTGGTCAGATACAATTCGATGCGACTAAAAAGTGCGGCCTGATCGGCGGTCATTGATGATTGATTCGCAACAAAAGTTTGCCAGTCCTGTTTAAGTCCTTTACTACTATCAACAAGATTCTGGACGATTGGTGTTGCTTCATCGACGCGATCCATGGTCAGGTTGGCAGCGTCTTCAGTCATTTTTATGACGTAGTTCAACCTGCTGCGCGCATCTGCCATTTCGGAAAGTTCGTGTTCAACTTTTGCTGATGCGTGTAGACCGATATCAAGGTGAAAGTCGCGCAGTGCATTGTGCAAGGCTCGAGTCAGTCGACCCACTTCGTGATACAAGGTCTCGTCACGTGTCAGATTGATCTGGCGAATCAGTTCACTGGCAGATGCTAGGTCATTACCTTCGAGACTGGACATCAACGCGCGGGTACGATCGCGTAATGCCATGGTAAAGTTTTCGGCAGCCTGATCTGCGATGTCCATCAAACTCATATCTTGTGATGTTGGCATTGGCCTTTCCTCAGCTTGCAGCTTCAATGCGTTCAAAGATTTTTTCGATCTTCTCTTGCAATGCGGCAGCGGTGAAAGGTTTCACGACATAACCATTAACGCCCGCCTGGGCGGCGGCAATAATCTGATCGCGTTTGGCTTCTGCGGTGACCATCAAAATTGGCAAGGTCTTGAGTTTGTCGCTGGCACGACAGGCAACAAGTAATTCAATACCCGTCATGCCTGGCATATTCCAGTCTGTGATCAGGAAATCGAAACTACCTTTTTCCAGCATAGGCAATGCTGAACTGCCATCGTCGGCTTCAGCAGTATTGGTAAATCCGAGATCTCTCAACAGATTTTTGATAATACGGCGCATTGTTGAGAAGTCGTCAACAATGAGAATCTTCATGTTTTTGTCCAAAACCGCCTCCAGCTTATAGGTTCATTTGGGGTACAGCTGTCAGTAAAAGCTGTTTCCCCAACAGGTTATCGCTTGAAATACGAAAAAATTTAGGCTTAACGGATAAAATAAATCGGGAGAGGTATTATGCGCAGGCGCGGACGAGATCGCGACAGTTATCTGATAGGTGTTATTTCCATTCCTGCAAACGTGACCGCAAACGCAGAGCAGCCTGACTATGGATCTGACTGACACGCGATTCACTCACGCCCAGCACTTCTCCGATTTCCTTGAGATTGAGTTCTTCGTCGTAGTAAAGCGATAACACCAGCTTTTCCCGCTCGGGAAGAACCTCAATTGCCTGGGCTAGATGATGCCTGAACGACTCCTCCTGCAGCTCTTCAGAAGGTCCTGCGATTTCCTCATTCACCGATTCAAGGACGGAATCGCCGCCGCTTTCAGTCAAATCATCAAAGCTGAACAGGCGACTGCCACTCGCGTCCTGCAAAATGTTGTGGTACGACTCAAGATCAATGCCTAGTTCCTCGGCAACTTCGTGATCTTTGGCATCAGTCCCGGTTCGGGACTCTACGGTGCGCACGGCATCAGCAACTTCGCGCGATTTGCGATGCACAGATCTGGGTGCCCAATCGCCACGCCTGATTTCATCAAGCATAGCGCCACGAATACGAATACCCGCATAGGTCTCAAAACTGGCACCTTTACTGACATCATATTTTCTGGCAGCTTCCAACAGGCCAATCATGCCAGACTGCACAAGGTCGTCCAATTGAACACTGGATGGCATGCGCATCAACAGGTGATGGGCAATACGTTTGACCAGCGGTGCATGCAATATGACAACATCAGACATGGAGTCCGACTGCACCTGTTGATACAGGGAGGCGCCACTAGATGTTGTCATAAACACCCTCTCAGGGATTTTGCGGGTCGCTCAAGCCACCCTGGTTCATTGATGCTGCTGTCACACTGATCCGGTAACATCAAAGCGTACTCTGCACCAGTCTTTCAACAAAAAACTCCAATTGCCCGCTCGCCTCTGTTCGCACCGGCCACAGACTGATAGTTCGCGACAAGCGCCGGTAGGCTTCTGAGGCCTTGCTGCCTGGGTAGGCTTCCAGCAATGGTTTTTGTCTTTGAGACGCTTTGCGCACATTATCGTCAAAAGGGATATCACCTGCATATCTGAGATTGACGTCCAGAAACCGACTGGCAACCGCAGAAAAGCGATTAAACAGATTTTGGCCTTCATCGGGTGTTCGTGTCATGTTTGCCAGAATACGGAAGTCTCGCAACTGGCAATCCCGATGCAGCAACTTTATCAGTGCATATGCATCAGTCATCGACGATGGCTCGTCGCAGACAACCACCAGCACTTCTTGCGCTGCCCTCACAAAACTGACCACTGAATCTGAAATACCTGCAGCGGTATCGATGACCAATACATCCAGTACCTCAGCTAACTCACTGAAAGCACTTATAATGCCAGCATGTTGACCCGGTCCCATATTAACCAGTGACTGCACGCCAGATGAGGCAGGAATGACTTTAATGCCATGGGTCTCGATTAAGATATCAGCGAGGCCACAGTCTCCCTTGAGTACATCTTCAATGGTTCTTTGTGCCTTGATACCCAACAAAATATCGACGTTGGCCAGACCAAGATCCGCGTCCATCAATACAACTCGTTTGCCCAATTGGGCAAGTCCAATGCTCAAATTCACGGAAATGCTGGTTTTGCCAACGCCTCCTTTGCCGCCAGTGACAGCAAGCACTTGTATGGGATGCATCCCAACACTCTCCAGATCAGTCAGATCGTTGACCCAGGATCAACAGTTTTTCAATGTTTCAGTCTAAATCGACGCCATGCGACGGAGCTCGGGTGCAATCGCGGTTTGACCACCATATTCAGTCATCATGCGTTCGCGCTCAACCGGCACTTCCGCCTGCGCTCTGCCAAGCGCTACTGCACGTCTTACCAGAGCAGTCGCCTGCGCGACAGCTATATCATCGGGTATCGCCTGACCAAATGTTTCGTAGGCGACCGGCAGTTTTTGCTCAATGGCCAGCGCCAGTGCATCACCCAGCACACAGGCTTCATCCATATGCGTGAGAATACACGCAGAAATCCCTGCCGTCGAACAGGTTTTCCATGCGGAACGCAAAACCTGGGCCTGGCTGGTGACGGGGAGAACCAGCCATTTCTGCAGGTTGATGACGCTACGCAACATGGCAAGCTGTCGCTGTTGTTCCGGGTGTCCGGCTGGCAAACCTGCGGTATCAATCAGAATCAGTTTTTTGTGGCTCAATCCAGCCAAGGTTTCCTGCAGGGTATGTTGTTCATCAACAACTTTGACTGTCACGCCCAGTATCCTTCCCAGCGTTCGTAATTGTTCGTGGGCCGCGAGTCTGAAACTGTCAGTTGTGACCAAGGCCACGCTGTCCGCGCCATTTTGCAAAACATAACGGGTGGCCAGTTTGGCAATAGTGGTGGTTTTTCCAGCGCCGGTTGGCCCAACGAATGCAAACCTGCCGCCGTCTTGAACGGGATCGTTGCCCAGCACTGGAATGGTTTTGACCAAGGCTGCGAGTACCTGCTTCCAGTTCTGGTCAATGGTTTTTCCATTGCCCGCTTTGTCAACTAATTGACGTGTCAGAAAACCGGGTATCCCCATGGCTGTCAGTCGCTCCCAGACCACAGCCTGCGCAGGCGATCGATTTGAGAATTGCTCCCATGCCAGACCATTGATACGTTGTTGCAACAGGGTACGTATGCTGTGCAACTCCGAACGCATCGCGCCGAATTCTGCTTTGCTGACATTCGCGTCAGCAGTTTTGGCAGCAGAGGCAACTGGTTTGGCAAGCGGCGCGGCCGGTGCCAGTGTCGCAATCACTTCGACACCACCGGCTGGCAAGCTGCGACTGGACAAGATGGCCGCATCATCGCCCAATTCGTCCCTGACCTGCATCATCGCCTGACGCATGTCTTTTGCCTGTATTTTTTTCAGTTGCATGATATTTTCCTTTTGACCTACTGACCGATGGTCGCAACGATGGTGATCTGTTTGTTATCTGGTATTTCCTGGTACGAAAGCACTTTGATGCCGCTTAAGGTGAAACGTACAAACCGCGACAACAATGGTCTGAGCGGTGCTCCAACCAGTAAAACAGCTGGGTTGCCGGCAATTTCCTGCCGCTGCGCGGCCTGAACCAATGCTTGCTGTAAGCGTTCTGCAATACCGGGTTCTATGACAACGCTGTCATCTGAACTTGCCGCTTCCGCATGTTGTGCTGACTGTTGTACTGCTTTAAGCAAAATCTGTTCCAGTTGTGGATCAAGTGTCATGACTGGCAATTCTGCACGGGTGCCGTAGATGCCTTGAATGATCACTCGGGCCAGTGCCACTCGCACTGCAGAGGTCAATGACACCGAATCCATGGTCTTTGACGATGTCACTGCAAGCGCTTCGCCGATACTGCGCATATCTTTGACGGGGATGCCTTCTTGCAGCAGGTTTTGCAGGACTTTGCGCAGAATATTGGGATTGATAAGCGTCGGAAGTTCTTCCGCCAGCTTTTTGGAAGTCTTGCCAAGCATGGCCAACAGCTCGTGAACTTCATCATGTCCCAACAGTTCATGCGCGTGTTTTTGCAGCAAGGTATTCATGTGTGTTGCAACAACGGTGCTGGCATCCACAACGGTGTATCCAAGCGCCTGAACATGCTCGCGCTGGCTCGGTTCTATCCAGATTGCTTCCAGGCCAAACGCCGGATCTTTGGCAGAAATACCTTGCGCTCTGCCGTAAACTTGCCCCGGATTGATTGCCATCTCTCGCTCTGGATAAATCTCGGCGCCTCCGATGTTTACACCCATCAAATTGATGCGATATTCGTTAGGTTGCAGATCGAGGTTGTCGCGTATATGCACAGAGGGCACCAGGAAACCGAGATCCTGAGAAAGTTTCTTGCGGATGCCTTTGATGCGTCCAAGCAGCTGGCCGCCCTGATTTTTGTCCACCAAGGGGATAAGCCGGTATCCCACTTCCAAGCCAACAACATCAACGGGTGTTACATCACTCCAGCCCAGTTCCTGCTCAGTTGCTTTAGTTTTGGCCTCTTGCGCCGCCTTCTCTGCAATTACTTGTTCTGGCGGTGTTGGGATAATTTTGTGTTTGAAGTAAATAGCAATGGAGCCCGCGGCTGCCGCCAATGCCAGCGCCAAAAAAGCGAGGTGAGGCATGCCGGGCACAATGCCCATTACAAACAGGATGCCTGCAGCCACACCTAATGATCTTGGTGTGGCAAACATTTGACCGATCACCTGGGCGCCCATCATTTCGCTGGTATTGCTACGCGTCACCATAATCGCTGCCGCAGTCGACAAAATAAGCGCAGGAATCTGTGCCACCAGACCATCACCGATGGTTAGCAGCGCGTATCGCTCTGCTGCCGTTGCAAAATCCAACCCATGTTGCATCATGCCGATGCCAAGACCACCAATCATGTTGATGACAAGAATCAGAATACCCGCGACCGCATCACCTTTTACAAATTTACTGGCACCGTCCATGGAGCCATAAAAATCGGCTTCCTGAGTGATTTCGCTACGACGTTTGCGCGCTTGCTCCTGATCAATCACTCCAGCGTTCAGGTCTGCATCTACCGCCATCTGTTTGCCAGGCATCGCATCCAGCGTGAAGCGCGCACTGACCTCAGCGATTCGCCCTGCACCCTTGGTGACAACCACAAAGTTGATAATCACCAGGATCAGAAACACAATCAAACCTACTGCGTAATTGCCACCAATGACCACTTCGCCAAAGGACTCGATGACTTTGCCTGCAGCTGCCCCACCTTCGTGTCCGTTCAGCAGCACCACCCGGGTTGATGCCACGTTCAATGCCAGCCTTAGCAGTGTTGATACCAGGAGAATGGTTGGAAAAACCGCAAAATCCAGCGGACGCATGGCGTAGACAGATACGCTGAGAACTACCAGAGCAATCGTGATGTTAAAAGTGAAAAATACATCCAGCAAAATGGGAGGTACTGGCAGAGTCATCATGCCAAGAATTACCAACAGCAACAGCGGGATACCCAAATTGCCTTGGGTGATATTCCTGGCGTTGCTCAGCAGATTTGTACGATCCAGATTACTGCCCAAATTCATGGTTGATGCCATTTTTAACTGAGTTGTGGTCGTTTTCATGAAAGCGTCAGGGTTTCGACGCTGCAACAGAAAAAGCTGACCTGTTCACCAAATTCTTGACGCTGTTTGTTAAAAAACATCAGAAAACAGCGCGCCCAACAGGTACTCTGCAAAAGTCGTGCACACTTTCAGTCAAAGGCAAAAATAAATTGAGATAACGGGGGCGGGGTAACAAAAACAATGGCTTGTAGGGTGTTGAAGGCGCTATCCATCAACATCAAAACGGAGATGTCGGGGGGACGCAGTTTTAATCGTGACGCAAGTCCTCAGGCACTTGCAGGTCTTTACTGAGGACGGGTTTGGGTCCTTTACCAGGTTTGTATTGTCGGAGTTGGAAGACATAGGCAAGTACCTGGGCAACCGCTTTGTACAGTCCTTCAGGGATTTCTTCATCCAGACGGGTATTGTAAAAAATGGCGCGAGCAAGCACGGGTGACTCGACGATGGTGATGTTATTAAGCCGGGCAACTTCCCGAATTTTCAACGCAATCAAGTCAACTCCCTTGGCTAACAAAACAGGAGCCCCATCACCGCCTTGTTGGTACTTCAGTGCGACAGAGTAATGTTCAGGGTTAGTGATGATGACATCAGCCTGAGGCAGGTTAGACATCATGCGATTTTGTGTCATCTGATACTGCAGTTGACGAATACGTTGTTTGACCTCCGGTTTACCTTCGGAATCCTTCATTTCATCTTTGACCTGTTGCAAGGTCATCTTAAGTTTCTGGGTGTGCGAGTGTATCTGGAACGGCACATCAATCAGCGTGATTAGAATCATTGCACAGGACATACCCAGCACTGACCATCCCAGAATGGTCAGTGTATGTTGCATGGCAGGCAGTATCGGTTCGGAATAGATCTGCATGATGCGGTCGGTGTTGAGCACAAATATAAGCAGCGCGATGGATGCTACCACCACCACTTTGCCAGCCGCTTTGGCCAGTTCTACCAAGGCTTTGCTGCCAAACATGCGTTTGAGCCCTGCCATCGGATCCATACGATTGGCTTTGGGCATCACCGCCTTGAATGTCATGTTCCAACCACCCAGCGAGATGGGACCTAGGATTGCTGCAATCAGTAACACGATAAATATGGGGCCAAGCGATCTGAGGCCTTCCATAATTGATACTTCCAGGTGTTGTAACATCGCGCTGGTGTCAAATATCTGACTGCGGTCAAACGAAAAGTTATGGACCATGATGCCGCGCATGGATTCAATCATGAATCCGCCAAAAATTAACAAGGCACCACTGCCGGCTAACAGGATCGCCATGGTGTTAAGTTCGCGGGAGCGAACGGTGTCACCGTCCTCTTTTGCTTTTTCAAGGCGTTTGGAGGTGGGTTCTTGCGACTTTTCCGACGAGGAGTCTTCTTCAGCCATGATTTAACAGCTCCTCAAGTCAGTTAAGTAGTGCGCGCATGCGGATAAACATGTCGGTAAACACCGTGCGTGAAATTTCTTCGAAGTAACCCATGGTCATCCAGATGATAAACAAGCCGAACATCAACGCAACCGGAAAGCCCAGGGCAAAAATATTCATTTGTGGTGCTGCACGGGTCATGATGCCAAACGCAAAGTTAGTGATCAGCAAGGCGGTCAGCGCGGGCAATGCAAGTAACAAAGCACTTGAGAATACCCAGCTTATCGTGCTGATAAGTCGATAATAAATATCTCTATCTACGGCTGTGCTGCTGATGGGAATCTGTTCAAAACTCTCGGCAATCACTGAAATCATAACCAGATGCCCATCGAACAGGACAAACAACATGGTGACAAACATCAAATAGAAGCTACTCAGAATCGCCACATTGATACCATTGGTTGGATCAACCATGGACGCAAAACCAAGGCCCATCTGCATGGCGATCAATTGCCCTAGCACTATAAATATCTGAAACACCATCTGCATGAAGAAACCCAGCGCAAACCCAATCAGTACCTGTTGCAACACAATCAGAAATGCTGGAATCGACAGAGCCGGGACTTCAGGTACGTCGGGTAAAGTCGGCGCTATCAGGATCGATACAGCTAACGCCAGAATGAGACGTACGCGGGCTGGTACAAAATTCGACCCCACCACCGGTGCTGCCAGGAAAAAGCCCATGATTCTGAACAAAGGCCAAAGGAAACTGCCCACCAGCGCACCAATTTCGGCTTCGGTATAACTGATCACTTTGCTTACCCAACCAAAAACGGAATACTGAGAACTAGTTGTTCTGTGTAATCCATAATTCGGCGCAGCAGCCATGGGCCGGTAATGATGATCACAATCAGAGTGACCAACAAACGAGGCAAAAAGCTCAATGTTTGCTCGTTAATCTGTGTGGCTGCCTGGAAGGTACTGATTACCAATCCAATCAGTAGACTTGGCATTACAATAACCGCCACGAGTAACACTATCAGCCACATCGCTTCGCGCCAGATACCTACTGCAACATCGGGTGTCATCATGGTCAGACTCCAAAACTCATTGCCAACGTGCCTATCACCATGGCCCAGCCGTCAATCAACACAAACAGCATGATCTTGAAAGGCAGCGAAATGATGATGGGTGACAACATCATCATGCCCATCGCCATCAACACGCTGGCGACGACCAGGTCGATCACCAAAAACGGAATGAATAGCAGGAACCCGATCTGAAACGCAGTTTTTAATTCGCTGGTCACAAATGCTGGAATCAAAACAGTAATGGGCACCTCGTCGATACTGGCAACTTCCGGTGTGTCTGAAAGCTCCAGGAACAATTGAAGGTCGGATTCGCGAGTCTGTGCTGACATAAACGTGCGAAATGGGATTTCGGCCAGAGTTAATGCTTCCTGAGCGGATATCTCTTCACTGATGTAAGGCTGAATGGCTGTTTCGTTTAACTGCTGGAAAACCGGCGTCATGATGAATATCGACAAAAACAGCGCAAGACCCAGCAAAATCTGGTTGGAGGGTGTCTGTTGCAGCCCTAATGCCTGTCTCAAAATGGCGAATACCACAATAATTCGTGTAAACGACGTCATCATCATGGCCAACGCGGGCAGCAGTGTGAGCGCCGTCATGATGGCCAGGATTTGCAGCGAGACCGTGTATTGTTGTCCGCCGTCGTCACCGGTAGTGACGGACAACGCCGGAATGCCGGTCAAGAGGTTTTGTGCCTCTGGCAGTGTGCTGATGGTGGTAGTGTCTTGCGCGATCAGGGATGTGGACAACAGCAGCGCGCACAGGGTCAGAATCAGTTTCTGTATCACAAGCGTTTCCCTGTCACAGTGTTTAGTAGTATTTGTTGAAACGATTGTTTTCCGGGGGCTGGTGCGCCCTGGTTTGCCGCAACATCCGTGTTGATGACAGCCTGCTCAAATACGTGCAGTGTATTAACGCGCCCGGGTGCAATGCCAATCAACAGTTGTTTATCGCCAACCTGCACCAGGGCAATGCGTTCTTTGTTACCAACGGGCAACATACTCAGCATTTTGATGGCGCCAGCATTTTGCAACTGTAAACCACCAATGCGCCTGGCAAGCCAGGCCAGCAGCAGGATCAATCCAACAACAAGCAATAACCAAAGTAAGGTTTGGCCTACTGCGCTTGCACCACCCGCGCCGAGTAAAGAAACAGGTTCAAGGGTTTCGCCGGCAGTTGTTAATTCCGCCATGATTAACGTAACTTCTTGATGCGTTCAGAGGGGCTGATGACATCCGTCATGCGAATACCAAACTTGTCGTTCACAACCACCACCTCACCGTGGGCAATCAAAGTACCATTAACCAATACATCTAATGGTTCCCCCGCCAAGCGGTCAAGTTCGATGACAGAACCCTGATTCAGCTGTAATAAATTTCGTATGGTTATGGCAGTACTGCCAACTTCCATAGAGATGCGCACTGGGATATCCAGAATGACATCCAGATCCGGCGCTCTGGTTTTTTTGTCAGCATCAGCAGATTTGGAAAACGCATCTTCCTCCATCGCTGCTGCCCACTCATCTGCCATAGCCTTGTCGTCACTCATCATGTTTCCTCGTTAATTCATTTATGCGTAATTTGTTTAGAGCTGCCAATTCACTTCTGATGACGTCTGTGCACACCTTCTATGCGCAGTGCCAGATTGCCATTTGACATACCAATACGTGTATTGAACATCGGAATACCATTGGCTTTAAGTACAACAGTTTCCGGCATTTCTATCGGGATCACATCGCCTGCTTCCAGATCGACAACATCCCGCAGTGTGATGGAGCGTTCAAACAGATCACACGTGAAATCAACGGTTGCATCTTTAATTTGCTCGCGCAGTGCATTGCCCCAGCGTTCATCATGCTCATCTACATCACTTTGCATACCCGCGTCCAGCAGCTCGCGTATGGGTTCAATCATGGCATAGGGCTGGGTAATATGAATGTCGCCGCCACCGCCATCGAGCTCTATGTGAAAAGTGCTGACCACAACAACTTCACTGGGGCTGACAATATTGGCCATGGCTGGGTTGACTTCCGAGCGCAGGTAGTCAAATTCGAGTTTGTAAACGTTGCGCCATGCTTCACCAAGATCGGCAAAAATCTGGTTCAGTACCATCTGCACTACACGCAGTTCTGTGGGAGTGAATTCCCTGCCTTCAATTTTTGCGTGACGTCCATCACCACCAAAATAGTTATCGACCAACTTAAACACCAGCTTGGCATCCAGCACAATCAACGCTGTGCCGCGCAAGGGCCGAAACTTGACCAGATTCAAACTGGTAGGAACATAGAGCGTGTGAAGGTATTCGCCAAACTTGGTGATCTGAACACCACCGATGGAGACGTCTGCGGTGCGACGCAATAAATTGAATAAACTGATGCGCGTGCCGCGCGCAAATCGTTCATTGATCATTTCGAGGGTCGGCATACGCCCGCGCACAATGCGATCCTGCGTGGTCAGATCATACGGGCGAACCGACCCGGCATCCTCTTCAAGGCCGGGGTCAAGCATGGAGTCATCAACACCGTGCAATAACGCGTCAATTTCGTCTTGTGATAACAGATCCTGCATGTGAGTCTCTTTTGATTTATTGCATTACAAAATTGGTAAACAACACTTCTTCAATGCCTTCCCTGCCAATCTCACGCATCAACACCTGTTTGACCTCTTGAGTAGCCAATTGGCGCAGAAGTTCAATACCCGTTGGGTCTTCAAATACCAACAACATCTGTGCATTTAACAGGTTGATCAAATTATGCCTGACAACCGGCATGTGCTGAGTGACAGCCTCCAAGGCCTGGGGGTCGCGACTCATAACAGAGATGCTGGCCTGCAAAAAACGCTGACGACCTTGATGCGGGAAGTTCACGATAAACGAGGGTGCCAGCTCCAGATACTGAACGGGACCCAGCACCGGGCCAGCG
>JAUSPW010000199.1 GCA_030652635.1 Pseudohongiella sp.
GGAATGCCCGACTTGTGACATTACAGGCTGCCTTCGGCTGCCATTTGCATATAAGAAGGATCAAAACGCAGGCGAATATTGCGGTTGTTGCCGAAGACACCTGTAGGGGTTTCAATACCAATGAAACCAGCGTCAGGAGCACCTTCACCCAATAAACCGTGATCAAAGGAAAAGTTGGCAACGTATTCCATTGTTGTCAATAATTGGGGGCTATTCACAAAAGCAACCGCATCACTTGCGGAATAGAACATCTGTGTTGTCGCGAGTTGCGCTTCGTATCCGGCCTGGTCTGTTCCCGACGCCTCCCCCATGTGTGCAAGCACCTCGGGGTTGCTCTCCATCGCAGACATAATTTCATACCAGGCGCCCACCAAGGCTTTGCCCAACTCAGGATTTGCTTCGAGAACGTCAGTCTTGACCATCAAGGTATCAACGATCTCGCCAGGAATCTGAGAGCTATCGAAAACTTTTGTAGCGCCCGGCATTTTCAGTATTTCATTAACAAGCGGATTCCAGGTTGTTACCGCAGTAACATCACGCGTGGAGAATGCTGCGACCATGTCAGCATCTGATGTATTGACGACAGTGACATCACGCTCGCTCAAACCCACGGATTCCAGGGCGCGCGCCAAAAGATAGTGGGATACGCTTAGTTCAACCAGATTCACGCGCTGACCTTCTATATCGCCCAGACTCGACCCTTCTTTCAGGATGACCGCGTCATTGCCGTTGGAAAAGTCGCCAACAATAAGCGCTGTAGAATCCACACCTCCGGCAGCGGGAATCGTCAGGGCATCCATGTTGGTCATGGAACAGGCGTCAAACTGCCCTGCCGCGTATTGGTTAATGGATTCGACGTAATCGTTGATTTGCACGACATCGATCTCTATACCGTATTTATTGGCCCATTTATCAATAATGCCAGTAGCATCGCCATACTCCCATGGCATCCATCCGACATAGATTGACCAACACAGGCTGAAGCGTTCTTGCGCAAAAGTAGCCGGCGAGACAAACGTCGCAGCGCTTACAAATAAAAGGGTGACAAGGCTCTTTGGTAGGTTTCGTCTCATTTTATGACTCCTGGTATGTTATTCACGTACTGAAATACTGACACTCACTGCTGTCAGCTAATCCTCCCGGGCTTTTGTCCCGCCGTGTAACCTTACAAAAGATCAATACTGAAGTTCGTTTACTCTGAGAGAACCCAGCTTGAAAGGTCGAGTACTCTCGGACCAGTCGCATCTTCTACAATGCCGGAACCCTAGTACTCCATTTTTAAATAACGCTGCAAATTGCCAACAAGGCATGCTCCGTGCCATTCACCGATGCATGCTCCGTGCCAGTTGTTACAATCCGTAGATACTCGCCTTATATCGGACACTGAGATTGATTACCGTCTCTTTGCACACGTCATAGCGCACCAGGTTAGTGCGCGCGCACAAAATCGGAGCGAGACTGCCAAGTATTGGTGCTTTTTTGAATTAGAAGCAGAGGCCACTGAACGACCAGGAGCCTTGCTGCTAATCAGCTTAAAAGTTTTTTCGAACAAAAGATAAGTGTGAGTATGCTTTTTGCATACAGTGATTGGGCAAAACCTACGTTAACAATTAAGGAAATTAGAGTATGAGTAATCCTAACAGAGCGGCAGATACACCTTTTGGAATGGAAGTTGAAGCGGGAAAATCCTATTTCTGGTGTGCGTGTGGCCTGAGTCAAAAACAACCTTTTTGTGATGGCTCTCACAAAGGAACCGAGTTTGCGCCAGTGAAATTTCAGGCGACGGAATCAAAAAAAGTATATTTCTGTGGCTGTAAAGTGACCGCATCGCAACCGCTCTGTGACGGCAGTCATAAGAAACCTGTCTAAGGTCAGTCGGCGGAGACAGCCTGCCCAGGACGATCCATTAAATGGACCGCCTGGGATCGGCTTTAGCAGATTACCTACAAATCCTTGAGGCGTTTGTCGGAATAGAAGGCCAGCATAAGCTGATCTTTGATGGAAAGTCGAACACCCTTGCCTGCGCCAGCGGGTCCCACCTCAGCATCGCCGCAGTAAGTACCGAAGACGCGGTCCCAGAAAATGATGTCACAACCGTAGTTGGAATCTGCCTGACGGCGCTCATGTGCATGGTGGCAATGATGCTGTTGTGCGGTAGCAAAGAACCAGTCCCACACAGGCATTGAAACCAAGGGCAGGTTGGCATGGTTAAATTTGCCGTTCCACATGCCGAAGGCTGCTGAAACGATGAAAACTTCATCGCTGGCACCCATCAGTGCCAGCGCCATTGGCGTACCAAGGCCCAGTGCCAGATATTCGAACGGATGGGTACGGTTGCCGCGCATGGCGCTCAACTTGGTCAGGTGATGATGTGTCGCGTGCATACGCCACCAGAACAGTGACTCGTGCTGGATCCGATGCAGCCAGTAGTAGAAGAAGCTGGACGTGAATCGGATAATCAGAGCGGCGGCAATGAGCCCGAGCACAGTCGTGGGTTGAAATTCGATCTGCAGCGGCGACATGTCACGCAGTGCGAGGAAGCCATCAGAAACTGGCGTGCGATACATGCCGGAAATGATAGGACCCCAAAGCAGGGCGCCCGACGCCATCCAGAACACGTCTTCCAACATTTCATCGGGCTTGAGCAGCCAGGACTTTTTCTTGGCCCAAAAACGTTCGGCGATCAGCAAAAGAGGCGTGGAGAAGACAGCAACAAACAGTGCCCATATTCGGTAATACTCCCCTCCCCATTCGTTTACCACAATGGCGGCGACCAGAAGCATAGAGCCCAGTACCAGAACCGGTTGCGGCAGTGCCCAAAGAATTGCCTTCTTATTCCATGTCACTTTACTGCCTTCGGTGATGATGCCTTCTTCGGTGCGCACTAATGGCTTGCCGGAGGGACCGATCTCGGGTGTTGAGCGGTCCACCAAGTCAAGCGGCGAGCTAGTAGCTATATCGAAAGGGTCTACGGTACTCATTGCTGCTTCTCCTGAGCTTTTTTTCTGATCGTTAGTGTGAATTGACTAGTCATGAATTGTATTGATGGTGATCTAACAGGCATTCTTACCTCCACACGTGCCAGTGGTTGCCCACTCAACTTCTCCGTTCTCGATCTTTGGGGTAAGAATATAGGTCACCCCATCCAGGTCGGACTCATCCGTCTTCCACGTAGCAATGATCTGGCCGTCGATGATGGAAATGCCGTGGGCCTCTGCTGAAACCAGCACCTCATCGGGCAACCCTGACATTCCGCTATCGAGAAAGTCCATTTCGTTTGTGCTCCCGGATAGCAGAGCAGCCTCTATTGTGTCTTTGATGGGCTCCACCATATCGACCAGTTCGCTATAGCGAAACTCAGTCCTCATCTCTTGGACACTGTCAACATTTCTCATCTGAAAGATGACGAATAATGCAACGATGACACCCGCGAATGTGAGTAGGACCAACCGCTGCTGCTGATCGGGCTGAGCTTCACTTTCACCCGTGGAATGTTCGATTGAGTTGGCGTTGTTGGCTGCGGAAACGACCGGCTTCTCGCCGATACCGTCACCCAGACCCAGAGCGCTCAACTGGGCAACGGCCCAAGCCATCAGAATAACGACCAGCGCACCAATCAGCGTAGCAATAATTTTGTTACCACCTGCGAATTCCAGGTAGGTCCAAATGCCAATGCAGATAGCGACCAATGCAAAGCCCATCACTAACGGAGGAATTTCTCTCCCGGAAATTTTCACAGTGCTATCCAGCTTGATCTTCGTTAACAGGTGATCAAACTTGTCGATCAGATTGTTCCAAGTTTCCATGCTAGCCCCGCATCTTTTTGAGACAAAAAATCTAAAAGTGCGCCGAATTTGTGCGCCAAATGTGATGGATTTGTGCGTTTTGGCGTGATGAACCGCAAAACGCATCCAGCTGTAGATTATGAAAGCAATTACTGTGCCTAGCTTGGATAGTGCCGTTTGATGCAATCCAGACCGTCTGGGTGCGAAAATTGCATGGAGGTGTACGCCTGCAAATAGTGCAGGGCATCACTATCTGAAAAATTGGAGTTCGGCGCGATGATAGAACCAAAAACACGGTCCCGGCAGACTGGGCTCACAACTTCCGAGATGGTTGTCTACCCAATGATAATTGCAACAGTGATAGGAGTTGCATATGGCTTCCTCCACAACTCCAGAATCGACGCTGCTGTGTCCGCTGCCGTTGATCTGGGGTTGGAGCAGAAGGCAG